>DBOA01000034.1 GCA_002299195.1 Sphingomonadales bacterium UBA658 | reverse complement strand
GGCTCGGGTGAATCGCACTTCACCGTGGAAATAGAGAGCGCAGCATTTGCAGGCGTATCCCGCGTGATGCGTCAGCGGATGGTGAACAAGGCGCTGGGTGATATTCCGGGAACGCGCGTCCACGCGCTGGCGATCAAGGCTAGTGCACCGGGCGAATAGCCGCTAGCCCCCAGTGCAAACGAAACGACGGTCCTACGCGGGAGAGACAAAAATGCCAAAGCTGACCTATGCCGTTCTGATCGCTGGTCTATGTGCGACAACAGCGCACGCGGCCGAAACGACCGTCAATCGTCCCAAAGTGTATAGCGACATCGTTGCGTGCCGTACCTTGGCAGATGCTGCTGTGCGCTTGGAATGCTATGACGCGGCCAGCAAGTCTTTGGAAGAGGCAACCGAAAGCCGGCAGGTCGTGTTGCTTGATCAAGGCGAAGTACGGAAAACCAAGCGGTCGTTATTTGGTTTCTCCTTGCCCAAAATTCCGTTCTTTGGCGAAAGCGACGAGGAGCAGGACGAAGAGTATAAGCAGATCGAGGGCGAGATCGAAGATATTCAAGCACTTAGCAACGGCCGGTATCAGTTTGCGGCAAAAGACGCGGGCACATGGCAAACCACCGAAGGCAGTTGGCTCATTCTAAAGAACGAGCAAAAGTTTAAAATCAAACGTGGCGCGGTTGGCAGCTATATGCTTGTGGTTAACGGCCGAGCGATGCGCGTTAAGCGCGTTAACTAAAGGCCAATTTGGCGTATATTATGCCGGAGCGAAGCGTCTAGATGTTCCACCTGCGCGCCGATTTCGTACAATCAAAATGGGCGTGTTTGCGTTTAGAGAAATACGCGGTCCAACAACCCATCGCAATTCTAGAAGGCAAATCATCATGACGGAACAAAAGCATCACCGTTTTTCCCTTTCCACCGGGATTGAAATGGATGCGTTTACGGCAGGTGATCCTGCCAATCCTGCGATCATATTCTTGCACGGATTTCCGGAATCACACCGCACATGGCGGCACCAGATGGCCCATTTTTCGGACCGTTTTTTCTGCATTGCGCCCGACCAGCGCGGGTATCGCAATTCATCAAAGCCGCACAATGTCGATGCCTATACGGCGGACAAGTTGACTGCGGATATCTTTGCCATGGCCGACGCGCTTGGCATCCACAATTTCATCATTGCGGGTCATGATTGGGGTGGTGCGATTGCATGGAGTGTTGCGCTAAATGGTCAACCGGGCGGACTTAACCCCGCATGGGCAGGCCGCGTAACGCGCGCCATCATCGCCAATGCGCCGCATCCCTATCTGTTCCAGCGGTTGATGATCAACGATATGCAGCAGCGGGCAGCCAGCCAGTATATCCGTGCGTTCCGCGACCCAGCAAATGATGCTTTGGTGCGTGAGGCTGGGCTGACAGGCTTGCTGTTGAAGACAATTAGCTGGGATAAGCCAAGCGCAATGGAGCCCGAAGAGCGGGCTGCGTTGCTGAAAGATTGGCAAGACCGCGATGCGTGTTTTGGCATGCTCAACTGGTACCGCGCATCGGCAATATATGTGCCAGCGATGGATGAAGATGCCGAAATGCCGGCTTTTGCTGCAGGCGAATTCCCGAAGCTGATGATCCCGACGTTGATTGTCTGGGCGATGGATGATCTCGCGCTGCCCGCAAGCAACATCGACGGCATCGAAGCATTGGTCCCACATGTGACGATCACCCCCGTCGAGGATTGCGGCCATTTTGTTATCTGGGAACGGCCGGACGCAGTGAATGCAGCCATGGACGCGTTTTTAAGCTGACGTCCAAAGCGGTTGAACCGAACCTGGCGATCATGAAATCGACGGGCAAATAGGGCTTCTGCTATATTGCCCTTTCTGCGCGCGGCCCCTAAAGCCCGGGCATTGTGACTGAACGCATCATCTTTGCAATCCCCAAGGGACGGATTCTTGACGAGGCTTTGCCGCTTATGCAAGCGGCAGGGATCGAGCCTGAACCTGCGTTTTTTGACGAGAGCAGCCGCGCGTTGCTTTTTGCGACCAATAATCCCGCGATCAGCATCATTCGCGTGCGCGCTTTTGATGTCGCGACCTTCGTTGCCCATGGCGCGGCGCATATTGGTATTGTCGGGTCCGACGTGATCGACGAATTTGATTATTCGGAGCTGTACGCACCGGTTGACCTTGGCATTGGCCGCTGCCGCATTTCGGTCGCGATGCCGCAGGACGCCGTTGATGATGTTCAGGCAGGGCATATTCGCGTCGCAACCAAATATCCGGCGACCACAGCGCGCTATTATCATGCCCGGGGTATTCAGGCCGAATGCGTCAAGCTGAACGGTGCGATGGAGTTGGCGCCTTCGCTTGGCCTTTCGGGACGCATCGTCGATCTCGTGTCGTCGGGCAAGACGCTCGCAGAAAATGGTTTGGTCGAAACGGCGATCATCTCGCAAGTTTCGGCGCGGCTGATCGTTAATCGTGCGGCCTTTAAAATGATGAGCGGCACTATTCCTGCGTTGGTGCAGGTGTTCCGCGAATTGTCGGGCGCACGTGCAGCGGCTTAACGCATCTGACGCGGGCTTTGCTGACGCATTTGATGCGCTGGTAAATGGCCGGCGTGAGGCGGATGCCGACGTTTCCAGCGTTGTCACGCAAACCATCCGCGATGTCCGCGCGCGCGGCGATGTGACTTTGGCCGAAATGACCCAGCGTTTTGACGGCTTTGACCTGAATGCGGCGGGTTGGCACATTGATGCCGCGCAGTGCAAGGCGGCCTATGAGGCCCTCGTGCCGGAATTGCGCGATGCGCTGACGCTCGCGGCCGAGCGGATCGAGGCCTATCACAAGGCGCAATTGCCCGAAAACCGGGACTATCGCGATGCCGACAATGTCCGTTTGGGCGCGCGTTGGTCGGCGGTTGATGCGGCAGGGGTCTATGTACCCGGTGGCCGAGCCGCCTATCCATCTTCGGTTCTCATGAATGCCATTCCTGCGAAGGTTGCAGGGGTGGAGCGCATTGTCATGGTCACGCCAACACCCGGCGGAGAGACAAACCAAACCGTGATGGCGGCGGCCTATCTGGCTGGTGTCGATGAAATCTGGCGCGTGGGCGGCGCACAGGCGATTGCGGCGCTCGCTTATGGTACGGAACTTATTCGCCCCGTTGATGTCATTACCGGCCCCGGCAATGCGTGGGTCGCCGAAGCCAAGCGTCAGCTTTATGGTGTCGTTGGCATTGATATGGTCGCTGGTCCTTCCGAAATATTGGTGGTTGCAGATGCGAAGAACGACCCTGAATGGATCGCCGCAGACCTGTTGAGCCAAGCCGAGCATGACCCGACAAGCCAGTCGATCCTGTTCACCGATGACGCCGACTTTGCCGACACAGTCGCAAAAGCCGTTGATGCCCAGATTGCAACACTCGCAACCGGCGCAGTCGCGCGGCAGAGCTGGGATGATTTTGGTGCAATAATCCTCGTCAACGATCTGGAAGGCGCAATGTCACTCGTTAACCGCTTGGCGGGGGAGCATTTGGAGCTTGCGGTGGATAATGACCGTGCCGAACGGCTTTTCGATCTGGTACGGCACGCAGGTTCGGTTTTCTTGGGCCGTATGACACCAGAGGCGATTGGCGATTATGTTGCCGGACCAAACCATGTTTTGCCAACGGGACGCCGCGCGCGATTTGCGTCGGGCCTGTCCGTTCTCGATTTCATGAAGCGCACCAGTTTTATCGCGCTCGATAAAGCCGCCATCAATGCTATAGGCCCCGCAGCGGCAACGCTTGCCGATGCCGAAGGTTTACCCGCCCATGCGGCGAGTGTCAGGAAAAGATTATGAGTGCCAATAACGCAAGTGCGAAATCAAAATCCCGCTCGGCAGCGCGTCTCGCGTCGGTGCAGGCGCTGTACCAGATGGATATGGAAAATATCGGCATTGCGCGCCTTTTGAATGAATTTCATTCGCACCGTTTGGGGCAGGAAATCGAAGACGCGCAATATGCGGATGCCGATGCCGACTTTTTCGACGACGTTGTTTCCGGCGTTGACGCTCGCCGCGAAGAAATTGACCTGCTCGTTGATGCAAAGCTTGGCGAACAATGGAAGATGGGCCGTCTGGACAAGACCATGCTTCAGCTATTGCGTTGCGGCACCTATGAATTGATCGCCCGCCCGGATGTCCCGACCGCGACGGTGATTGACGAATATCTCGACGTCGCGCACGCGTTTTTTGACAAGAAAGATGCGAAGTTCGTCAACGGTTTGCTGGATGCCGTGGCGAAAGATGTCCGGGCATAGGTCTATTATCGTCGTCCTGAACTTGTTTCAGGACCACATGCTGCGGCTGCTTGTTATCCCGAAACATGTTCGGGATGACGAACTGGAATATTTATGACCACCGAATCCGCCTTCATCAATATATTGCGTGGCTTTGCGAAAGACCCTGCGGCGCGCGGGCTTATGGATGATGTTGCGGTCGTTGAAATGGGCGACAGCAGCCTGATCATCACGCACGATATGATGGCCGAAGATGTGCATTTCAGATCCAATGCAGATCCCGCCGATGTCGCTTGGAAACTCGTTGCGTCGAACCTGTCCGACCTCGCGTCGAAGGGTGCTTCGCCCATTGGTGTGCTGCTTGGCTTCATGCTTGGTGATGATGATTGGGACAGGGCGTTTGCCGCCGGTCTGGAAAAGGTGCTTGGCCATTATGGCGTGGCCTTGCTGGGCGGGGATACGGTTTCCAACCGCGGTGACAAGCGCGCGCTTGGGCTGACCGCGCTTGGTATTTCGACCAACCGCCCGGTGCCTTCACGCGCGGGCGCGCAGGTCGGCGACATACTGTATGTTACCGGAACATTGGGCGATGCACTGGCGGGATTTGAGCTGATCGATGCTGGCTTTGACGAGGTTGGCGCGCTTGCCGACGCGTTCAACCGGCCACAGGCGCGCTTGTCCGAAGGGCAGAAGCTTGCGCTATTTGTCCATGCTATGATGGATATATCCGACGGGCTTTTGATTGATGCAGAGCGCATGGCGACCGCCAGCAGGATCGGCATCGAAATCGACCTCGCGTGCATTCCCTTGTCGCCTGCTTATGTCAGCTACCGCACGGACAGCCTGGAAAGCCGGATGCAGGCGGCAAGTTGGGGCGATGATTATGAGCTTTTGTTCTGCGCGCCGGCGGACGCCCGCATAGCCGTCGAGGCAACCGCTGTCGGACGCGTGATTGCGGGCGGGGGCCTCACATTGTGCAACGGAGATGCACCTGTGAAATTGCCGCCGACGCTGGGTTATCAACACCATTGACCGAAGCGGCGGAAATGGCGGCGTTTAAGGGTTGCCATGTCTCACGATGCCGCCTTATACCCTTGCGGCTTGCAGTTCTCGGGAGGAGAATGGCAACAAGAGTTGTTTTTATAAACAGGAGGGGAGAGATAATTTCATGTCTCTGACAATTATTGCAATATTATGCGGGTTACTTGCCGTCGTGTACGGTTTTGTAACCAGCCGCCAGGTGCTGAGCGCCTCGGCTGGCAATGAAAAAATGCAGGAAATCGCTGCGGCTATTCAGGAAGGCGCAAAAGCCTATCTTGGCCGTCAATACCGGACCATCGCCATCGTTGGCGTTGCTGTTGCGGTGCTTGTGGCGGTTTTCCTTGGCGTCATTCCAACCGTTGGCTTCGTCCTCGGTGCGGTGCTTTCGGGCGTTGCGGGTTATATCGGGATGAACATCTCGGTCCGTGCAAACGTCCGCACGGCGGCTGCGGCGCAGACTGGGCTTCAGGCCGGTCTGACCATGGCATTCCGCGCAGGGGCGATTACCGGCATGCTCGTGGCTGGCCTTGCCTTGCTCGCGATTGCTGGCTTCTTTTGGTATCTGACCGATGTCGCGATGATGGCACCGAACAGCCGCCCCGTAATCGATGCGCTTGTCGCATTGGCATTCGGCGCGTCGCTGATTTCGATCTTCGCACGTTTGGGCGGCGGTATCTTTACCAAGGCCGCTGACGTCGGCGCTGACCTTGTTGGCAAAGTTGAGGCTGGAATCCCCGAAGACGATCCACGCAACCCTGCGGTTATCGCCGATAACGTTGGCGACAACGTAGGCGATTGCGCTGGTATGGCGGCTGACTTGTTCGAAACCTATGTCGTCACCGTTGGTGCAACGATGGTTTTGATCGCGCTGCTAGTACAGGGCGTAACCGACACTGGATTGTTCATGAACCTAATGAGCTTGCCGCTGTTGATTGGCGGCGTGTGCGTTATCACGTCGATCATCGGAACCTATTTCGTCCGTCTTGGTGGCGGCACGAACATCATGGGCGCGATGTACAAGGGCTTCCTTGTAACAGCAGTGCTTTCGGTTCCTGCGATCTGGTGGGCAATCAGCTATGCGCTTGGCGGCATGGAAACGGATGTTGGCGGGTTCACCGGCCGGACATTATTCTATTGCTCGCTGCTGGGTCTGGTCATCACTGGCCTGATTATCTGGATCACCGAATATTATACCGGCACCAATTACCGTCCGGTCCGTTCGATTGCGAAGGCATCGGAAACGGGTCACGGCACCAACGTTATTCAAGGTCTGGCGATCAGCCTTGAATCCACTGCGATGCCAACGATTGTGATCTGCGCAGGTATCATCATTGCGTATCAGCTTGCTGGCGTTATCGGCATTGCCTTTGCCGCAACGGCCATGTTGGCCTTGGCCGGTATGGTTGTGGCGCTTGATGCGTATGGTCCAGTTACCGACAATGCCGGTGGTATTGCCGAAATGGCTGGCCTTGATGAATCGGTGCGTGAAAAGACCGATGCTTTGGACGCCGTTGGCAACACCACAAAGGCTGTAACCAAGGGCTATGCCATTGGTTCGGCTGGTCTTGCCGCACTTGTGCTGTTCGCATGCTACACCGCCGACCTTCGGGAATATTTCCCTGAGCTTGAGGTGAATTTCAGCCTTGAGAACCCCTATGTCATCGTCGGGCTCTTGCTCGGCGCGCTTCTGCCGTACCTGTTTGGTGCGATGGGCATGACTGCAGTTGGCCGTGCTGCGGGTGAAGTGGTGAAGGACGTACGTGACCAGTTCGCGAACGACCCCGGCATCATGACCTTCAAGTCCAAGCCAAATTATGCCCGTACAGTTGACCTTGTTACCAAGGCTGCGATCAAGGAAATGATTATTCCTTCGTTGCTGCCCGTACTGACGCCAATTGCGGTATATTTCATCATCACGGCTGTTGCAGGTCAGGCAGAGGGCTTTGCGGCTCTCGGCGCGCTCCTGCTCGGTGTGATTGTGGGCGGACTGTTCGTTGCTATCTCGATGACCTCGGGCGGCGGCGCATGGGACAATGCCAAGAAGTATATCGAAGACGGCAACCATGGCGGCAAAGGTTCGGAGGCCCATAAGGCAGCCGTTACCGGCGACACCGTTGGTGACCCATATAAGGATACCGCTGGTCCAGCCGTAAACCCAATGATCAAGATCACGAACATCGTGGCCTTGCTTCTGTTGGCGGCATTGGCCCATGGTGCCATGTAAAACGTAACCGCATTAACGGTTGAACAAGCCCCGCCGGAAGCGATTTCGGCGGGGTTTTTTGTGATCGTCGGCACCATTCATCGAAAAACGTCGACACAGTATTTTGTCTTGCTTGCATCTCTTTTGATCGAACGTATAACCATAATGGTAGTTTTCAAATGTTGGGGAGCAGACTCAGTGAACAAAGTGATTTTGACGGCATTACTCGCAAGTGCCGCCCTTCCTTTTAGCGTTGCCGCTGCGGAAACCGGAAATGGCGCCGCTCCAGTCACTGCTGTTGCTATGCAGGCAACTGATGCCCCTACAATCGTCGTTAATGCGCCGCGTGGCCGGGTCGACACGGCTGTATTTGGGAAACGGCCGTTCATGCGCTCTCCGCGCCTGTCACCGGACGGCACCAAAATCGCAGTGATGATGACCAAGGATGGTGTCGATAGCCTGGGTTATATTGATGTTACCAAGCCCGGATCTGCGCCGATATTCTTTGCGCAAGCAGAAGAATTTCGTGAGGCGGGAGATCGCACCATTGGGTCATGGCGCTTTGTCGGCAACCGCACTATCGTTTTCACCGTTGGGTCACGTGAAATCATTGGTGGCCGTCGCTCCGATGTTTCCCGTTTGGTTTCTTATGATTTGGAGACCAAAAAAATCAGCCCGCTGGCGTGGGATGGTGCCGGTGGAAGCGGCGCGAATATCCTGTTCATCGATGATGAAAAGGAGACATTATTGGTCTCACGCGATGTCTTGAAAGACATGAGCTACAGCGGGAACCCGGAAGTTATTGAAGTCGATGTCCGCTCTGGAAAGTTCAAGACTGTTATGCGGCCGAACGTTGAAGTCCGCAGCTGGTTGGTTGATGGCAAGGGTGTCATACGCGCTGGTGTTGGCAGTGACGGCGATAGCGGCAAGCAACGACTGATGTATCGTTCCGATGCCAGCGGCACCATGAAGACTGTTTCGAATGAAGCCGACACAACGTTCACAGGCACGCAGATCACACCGGATATCTTCTTAGATGAGCCGGACATGGCCATCGCGACGAGCAACAAGCATGGGTATCGCAAGGTTTACAAAGTCAACTTGAAGACGATGGAAATTGTCGGCGAACCCATATTCGGTGTCAAAGGCTATGATGTCGGCGGACCAATTGCCAACAAGGACCGCAACCAGCTTGCCGGCGTATCGTACACGAGCACGAGGGATCGTACGCGTTGGTTTGATCCCCGTTTGGCGGAAGTCCAAAAGCTGATGGACCAAGATTTCGGGCGGGGGAATGCGCAAATTATTGCGAGCAATGACGGCGACACCAAAATCCTTATGCTGATCGCTGACGTTGATGCGCCGGGTGGCTATTATCTGTTTGATACAGAGACCGGCAACCTGAACCTGCTGGGATGGGTGCACCCTGTGCTCAAGGATTTCCAGATGAACCCAACCGATTCCATTCGGTACAAGGCATCAGACGGCATGGAAATCGAAGCAGTAGTGACTTATCCGCGCCACCGGCCACATCGCAAGAATTTGCCCGTCATTGTCATGCCACATGGTGGCCCTTTCGGTGTCCGTGACCAAGAGGAGTTCGGTTTCTTCCCATGGCATCAGGCGATGGCAGAGCTTGGCTATGTCGTCATTCAGCCAAATTACCGTGGCTCGGGTGGCTATGGAAAGGAATTCGTCAAGGAAGGTCGCAAGCCCAATGGTTATGGCTTGCGTATGCAGGATGATTTGAACGACGTTCTGACATGGTTTGGCCAATCCGGACTGATTGACCCGAAACGTGCCTGCATCATGGGTTGGTCCTATGGCGGATATGCGACAGCGCGTGGCGCGCAGCGCGATCCGGACAATTGGAAATGCGCGATTGCAGGCGCAGGCGTCTATGACTTCCCGATGATGAAAGCCTATGACACGCGTTCATTTGGTGATTTCGGTGCAAACTTCCAAGCGACGGCAGATGACCTCATCGGCATTTCGTCGGCACGCAACACCAACGGACCATGGTCGCCTATCTTGATCGTCGCCGGATTGCGCGATGCGCGTATCCCCATCGAACAATCACGCACGCTTGTGTCGCGGTTAAAGGGTTCGGGCAAGAAAGAGGGCGTCGATTTCCGCTATGTCGAACAGCCAAAGGGCACACATAATTTGCCTTACGAAGACGTGCATATTGAATGGTTGAAAGAGGCAGAGGCTTGGGCTGAGCGCTTCAACCCGGCCTATATCGCATCTGACCCGGACAAGGGACCGTCGGTAACGGTCACCCTCGCATCCAAATAAGCTGAAAAAGCTGCAACGAATGGGCCGTTCCAATGGGGCGGCCTTTTTCGTTTGGCATTGGCATTTTATTTGCCGCTATGGCGCGTCATGCGCAAATTGTGCGGGGGCTGAACGCGTTGGTTAAAACCGCTTTCTAAAGCTTAGTTCAAACACACGGCCACGCGGGTCGATATATCCCGGCTGATATCCAAGCGGCACATTGCCGTTCTGGTCACGCACATCGACAATGTCGTTCAGGATGTTTTCGACACGGAATGTCACGCGGCTGCCCTTAAGGAACGGCATTGCCTTCACAACGCTCGCCTGTTGGTCGAGGTTGATGAACAGGAATGCGTTGACCGCTGCAAGGTCGCTGAAGCGCAGATCGTTGCTGCCGGGCAGTCCGGTGCCATTGGCGTTCGTGCCGCTCTTGTACGTGCCCTGCAGGCGCAAACCAAAGCCCTTGTGGAACATACCACCCGAAAGCTCGACCTCATGCCGTGACGCGCCGCCATTGCTGCTCGTGGCCGACCCATTGAGCAAATCGAGCACCGGAACGCCAGGACGGATCAGGATTTCGTCCTGAATACGGTAGCTGTGGTACAAAGCGATGTTCCAGCGGCTTGGCTGGCCACCACCACCAAAACCGCCGCCGCCAAAGCCGCCACCGGCACGTGGTCCACGCGGCGCGCCAGCGGGTGCAGCTGCGGCGGGCGCGCCACCGGGGCCACGGGGAGCGCCCGCGCCAGGAGGGCCGCCAAAGGGCCCGCGCATTGGCGGGGCTGCGCCGATATTTCCGGACACGTTAAAGCCCCAGCGGATGCGCTGCGACGTTTCACGGTCATAATTCACTGGCCGCTGGTCTACGCTCAATAGACGGCCATTTACGTCACGCACGACGCGGCTTGCGAACGCAGCCTCAATTTCGGGGGTCAGCAATGGAAAGGACGCGGTTGTATTGCGGCTTTTGTTTCTGAAATAGCTCGCCTGAAGCGCAAAATCCTTAATGAAGGTCGGGGTCCAGTTGGCGTTTAGGATCAGATCGCGGCGCTTTTCACCAATCAACGCCGGGTTACCGCCCGTTGTGACATTGATGAACAGGCTTTCACCGCGGGTAAAGTCATAGGTCGCGACATTTGGCGTCACGAGGGTCGGGTTGCCCAGCTGGCCAATGCCGGGCGCATTTTCATCACCGGTAATGGACGCCTGAAATGTCAGGTTGCGGGCAGGGGCCCAACGCAGACCTGCGCCATATTCGACAAGTTGGCCAAAGTCCGACAGTTCGCTGAACCCGATATTGCCGTTGATCGACCATTCACCAATGGTTGAGCCAATACCGAAATCGCGGCCTGTAATGGGCACTTCAGCATTGACCGATTGATTTATGATATTGCGGCGCAGGGCAACATTTGTGGTGACACCCGAACGCCATGTTTCGCTTTCGAGCATCTGGCGTGTGAAGCCGGACGCAAATGTCGTCTGCACCTCGCCAGCGGGTAGGGTGAGCACGGAACCCGCCAATGTGCTGCGGACATCCAGATTTTGGTTCAGCCTGCTCGCCAGATCGGGTGCCAGAAACAATAGATCCGCGCCAAAGCCCGCGGCAAAGGGGTTCACGGTGCCCGCAAGGACCCCCGCGCGCAGTGCGGTATAGTCTGCGTTGCGCGTAGTACGCGTTTCATTGTCGGTGCGTGCGTAATTCCCCGTCACCGTCCAGCGCCACCGGCCGAGCACATGATTGAACGTGCCACCGGTTTGGAAAACATGGGTTTCGCTCTCGCGTTCAAGCGGGCGCGGCGTGTCGAAATAGCGGCTGAGCGTCACATCTTGGCCGAAAGGGGAAAAGGGGCTGCTGCCGGGCAGTATGAAGCTGGTTCCGGGCAAGCCAAGCAAGGATGCGCTGCCATTCAGTGCATAATTGGCGTTGAGCGACAGCCCCGTCTGTGGGCCAAGCGATCGGCTCCATGTGCCATTGACTTCGAGCCGTTCGGTGCGTGGCAATAGCGTGCGGGCATCGCCGATGTCGCTATTGTTCAGGCGGTTTGCGGTGCCTGCAAACTGCGCCAAGGTTGGGTTGGCAATGCCAAGTGGAACGCCAGCCTGCGTGACCGTAGAACCTGCCGCAGCGTTCAGCGATGGCGATATCACGCCATTCGGGCCAAGACCGCTGATGTTACCGCCACGGGCCAATAATGAACCATTGGAGGCAATCAGGTCGCGTTCGCCTTCGGTCAACGCGGTCGCGCGTTCCAGTTCCACATCAATGTTGAAACGCGTGGTGGCGCCAATGCGCGTCAGCGTCGCTTCCAATTCATTGCTACCAAAACCGCCAGCTTCGGGCTGTGCATGTTCAAACTCGGTCGCGAAGGATGCGAAATTGTCTTTCAGAATGAAGTTGATGACGCGTTGATCGGGGCGATAGCCATATTTCAACGCAACTTCTTCGGGGAAAATTTGGACCTGACGAATCGCCTCGGGCGGCAGATCGCGCAATTCGCGAAAGCCGGAAACGCGCTGACCATTGAGCAATATGATCGGCATGCCGCCGCCACGGCCACGGCCCGAATTGGCTTGCGGTGCAACCGCCGCGACCAGATCGGTCAGCGACGATGCACCTAAGGACGCAATATCGGCTTCGTTCAGCTGCTCCACAGGCGGAACGTCGGTATCGACCGACCCGCGAATGCGTTCTGCGGTAACGACAATTTCACCCGATGTGCCTTCTTCCACGGGCATTTCTTCGTCGTCTTGGGCGATGGCAATAGTGCTGCCGGTGGACTGTGCATCAACCGCTGCCATGGCGGGCATCGCAGTCGTGGCAAGCAGGATGATGCTGAACGGGAAAATTTTCATTGGGGGGAGAAACTCAGTTTATAGTGTTAACGCACGGGTTTCATAACGCATTACAACGTTGCGCAAACCTGAACGTTGTAGCATTTTGTCGCAATAGCGTGAATATACTGTAGCGCTTCCCTTTTTCCAACATGTGGTTTAAAGGCGCACCAAGTTTGGATTTTTGACGATTTAAGGGGCCGAATGGCAAAAGAAGAATTACTCGAAATGCGCGGTACAGTACGTGAGCTGCTGCCTAACGCGATGTTCCGTGTCGAGCTGGAAAATGGCCATGAAGTTTTGGGCCATACCGCCGGAAAAATGCGCAAAAACCGCATCCGCGTTCTCGTGGGTGATGAGGTTTTGTGCGAACTGACCCCTTATGATCTGACCAAAGGCCGGATCACGTACCGCTTTAAATAAGGGCGGCAGACCTTGGGTCTGAACCCTGCACTCATATTGGCATCATCAAGCCCGCGCCGGCGCGAATTGCTTGCGCGGCTTGGCGTGGTGCCTGACCGCATAGCCTCGCCAGACATTGACGAAACACCGCGCAAGGGCGAAGTGCCGCGCGTCTATGCGCTGCGCATGGCCGAGGAGAAGGCTGTTGCCGTTCCGCGCGCGGCGGGTGAAATTGTCATCGCAGGCGATACGACCGTCGCAGTCGGCCGCCGTATCCTGCCGCAAGCGGCCGATGGCGATATGCAACGCGGGTTTCTGGAACTGTTAAATGGCCGCCGCCACCATGTTTTGAGCGCGGTTGCCGTCATTGACGCGGACGGACGGATGCGCAGCCGCCTTTGCGACAGCATTGTGCGCTTTAAGCGTTTGTCGTCCGAAGAAATCGAAAGCTACATCGCCTGTGGCGAGGGGCTGGGCAAAGCCGGTGGCTATGCCATTCAGGGCAGGGCAGAGGCGTTGATTGACTGGATGGCGGGAAGCCATTCGGGCGTCGTTGGATTGCCGCTGTATGAAACGCGCACCTTGCTACGTGCATCGGGTTATACGCTTGCCTGAACTTTGGCGCGATGATGCGCCGGGCGAACGCCGCGCCGCTTGCGTTGAAAACGGTAAAATCGTCGAAATTCATATTCAGCGCGATGCGCATTGGGTGCTTGGCGAATGCGGCATGGGCCGTGTCGACCGGCGCACACCGGCGGGCGCTTATATCATTACCGAAGATGGCAGCGAAGTTTTGCTTCGCAGCAAGATGGGCGCGGCCGAAGGCACGAGCGTGGCGTTTGAAGTTACGCGGGAAGCCATTGCCGAGCCTGGCCGGATCAAGTTGCCAGAGGTTGCCTTGCGCGATTCCTTGACCGCTGACGCTTTGTCGAAAGATGGTCTGTGGGAACAGCGTCTGGCGGCTTTTGGCGGCTCGACTGCCACGCAAGCTTTCGATGACGGCTTTGACACCGCCATTGCGGGCTATGCGCAGGTCGGTGATGTCATCATCAGCTTTCAACGGACGAAGGCCGGACTGGTATTCGATGTCGACGGTATCGGTGATGCCTTTGCCATTAACCGCATCGCCGCCGTGGAGATCGCGCGGCTGCTGCGCCTGTATCAGGTGGGTGCGATGGTCATGATCGATTTTGTGTCCATGGAAGCCAAAGCCCAGCGCGCGGAAATCGCGAATATCTTTGACGCGGCGTCGGCAAAGGACAGTCGTCCGTTCGAACGCACCGCGATCAATGGCTATGGCCTTATGCAAGTCGTACGCGCGCGGCCGCGGCCTTCGGTGCTGGATCATCTGTTTGGCACCCGCATTGCCGCCTTGTCCGACGAAACGCAGGCTTATTGGTTATTGCGTAGCGCGGCGCGATCGTCCGGTTTCGGGGACAGAACAATAACGGCCCGCCCCGCAGTGGCCCATCTGCTGTCGTCCGAACGCTGGCAGCCGCTGCGCGCCGAATGCGCGCGTCTGGCGGGGGCAGGGGTTGCGGTTGTTGCAGATGAAAATGCCACAGGCTATGGGCATGTGTATGTCGCGCAAAGCTAATCAATGCCCTTTATGTGGGAAGCCACAACAGCCTGAAACCAAACCTTTTTGCAGTCAGGGGTGCAAGGATCGCGATCTGCTGAAATGGCTGGATGAGGGCTATCGCGTGCCCGGCCCACCGGCGGATTATGCAGATAGTTTTGGCGGAGACGACATAGACTGATTTTGCGCTTGCCAAGGGGCGTATCGCCTCTCTATAGGCTTCGCTCCCACGCGGTTTTTGCCGTGTAGCCCGAGTAGCTCAGGGGTAGAGCAGCGGATTGAAAATCCGCGTGTCGGTGGTTCAAATCCGCCCTCGGGCACCATTTTCCCGGTGTTTTATTTTTATCCAGCGCGCGGCCTGTTTGGCCGGCCGTTGGCGTTTGCGCGCCGTTCGTCTGCAATGGGCAAAGAAAAAGCCGGAGCAACACTGCTGCCCCGGCTCATTCTGCCCTGAGGATCTCAGGATATTAGAACTTGTACTTCACCGATGCACCGTAAGTGCGTGGTGCGTTTGGATAGCCCGAAATCGAACCGGACTGCACAACGCTTGGGAAAATGACAGACAGATACTGCGCATTCGTCAAGTTGCGGCCCCAAAGTGAGAATTGCAGACCCGTGTCGAAACGCAACGTTACCGCTGCACTCAGGTCGTTAACTTCACGCTTATATTGGGCGTCAGCTGGGTTGTCATTCATCACTGTGCTGGATTCATTGTGATAATCGGCATTGAGGACCAGCGCTTTGCCGTCGTTCAAGTCCGCCGTGTAGGTTGCACCCACGGTTGTCGACCACTTTGGAATACCACCGACCGACCGGCCGCTGATGTCACCAAATTGCGATCCGACATAGCTATCATATTTGGAGTCGAGATAGACGGTAGCTACGCGCAATTGCAGAGCGTCGATCGGGTTGAAACTGCTGTCAAATTCGACACCCTTCACCGACTGCTTACCGGCGTTCGACAAAACGAAGCCCGTACCGATGAAGCTATTGCCCTGGAAATTCTTGATCGCTTGATCAAAGATTGTCAGGTTGAATGCAACTCGGTCCCACTTGGCTTTCAAGCCCAGTTCCATAACCTTTGCCTCTTCAGGAAGCGCGTAACGCGTTCCGCTGGTAAGGTTGGCAGTGGCAAGACCCGCGGTGCGAATGGCCGACGCCGTTATCGGTGCGCCTTGCGCAGGTGAGCCTGCGACAAAATCCGAAAGGAACGGACGTGAGTCAATCGACATGTTCCACGACGTTGCCTTAAACCCTGTGCCATAGCTGGCATACAGGTTGATATTGTCTGTGGCTTCCCAGGCAATACGTGCCGAATAGGTCAGCTTACCATCGCTGGTGCGGCCATCTTCAACGGCATTTGGCAGGTTTAGGAACGGCGGCAAGAATTGCAATGCCCCGAGGCCGAGGAACGGGTTACAGACAGTGGGCGCGCCGTTTCTATTCGGGCAAGCGGTGATGCGTGGATACAATGTGCTTGTATTGCCCACTGCGCCGGCCGGAAGAACCGCAGGAATGCCGGCGGCACCAGCAACCTGGATCAAATCGA
>DBOA01000148.1 GCA_002299195.1 Sphingomonadales bacterium UBA658 | reverse complement strand
GCCAACAGCACGAGGTTTAAAAGGATTTTGACCGCCCTTTTTGGCATCATCTGCGCAGGAACAGCCCATTCCAGCACCGTGCGACCGCTTGAGGTTATCAGCGGCTCAATCACCATCCGCGCTTCTTTAGGGTCGACTTCTGAACCAAAGCCGCCGGCAGCACCAAAAGCGAGGCGGAAAAATTTCAGCTTATCAGCCGCAGCCTTGGCGCTTTCCGCCAGCAAATCCATGCACCGTTGCCGCATTTCCGGATCATGCTCGTCGGCCAGCAGCTCAAGGCCATTATTCATGGCACCGACAGGGCTCAAAAGATCATGACACAGGCGCGAGCAAAGCAGGCTGGCAAAATCGATTTCCGTGTCCGACATTAAAAATAGTTCCTTGGGCTGGCTTGCATATTGATGGCGGTCATGGACTGTGTTTACAAGCGATTCAACCCTCCACGACCAGCGGCACGGACGTAAATCCGGTGACGTGAGCGCCAGTAGCTATAGGTTGCCATGCCGTGACCGATCCCCCTGCAATGATGAGCCATATCAGACCATCGGGTGCGGCCTGCGCGATGTCCGACGCAGAAGGCTGCGCCAAGCCATTGGGGTGCGAATGAAAATACCCCAAAAGTGGCATGCCATCCGCTCTGGCATCCTTATGGACGGCGATAAGTGCGGCGGGATCGATTTCAAAATTTCGTGACGGATCCGCGGCAACATTGGCGGCCGATTGCACGGCCATGACCTTCTGGTCCCTTCCACGCAGCACACCACAACATTCATTTTGGCCGGCGTCCGCCGCCCAATGCAGAAGTTGTTTCCGGTCATTGCTTGATAAATGCAGGGCCATCACCCATGTGTATGCGATGGTTGGAGAAAATGCCACTTTTACAGGTATTTTGGGCGAAGGAAGGCTCGATAGCGCGCTTGCAGCAGCGCTGCCGCAATTTTCGCGCGCACGTATTCAGGCCCTGATCGCTGACGCTGCGTTGCGCATCAACGGACAAAGCTTCGTTGATGCCGGAAGCAAGAAAATGTCCGGGCAGCATTTTGAATTACATGTCCCTGCCCCCAAGCCGGACAAAGCAATCCCACAAGATATTCAGCTCGACGTCGTTTACGAAGATGAACATCTGATCATCGTCAACAAACCCGCTGGATTGGTGGTGCACCCCGCCGCCGGGCATAGCGACGGAACATTGGTCAATGCGCTGCTGCACCATTGTCAGGGCAAATTGTCCGGCATTGGCGGCGTTCAGCGGCCAGGTATTGTCCATCGAATTGATAAAGACACGTCTGGGCTGTTGGTCGTGGCAAAAAGCGACGTCGCGCATGAGGGCCTGGCGAAATTGTTCGCCGCGCATGACATCGAACGCAAATATGTCGCGATCGTCAGCGGTATCCCTGCCCCACCTGCAGGGACGGTGCGCACGCAAATTGGTCGGTCAACGACCAACCGTAAAAAAATGGCGGTGCTGCCCGATACCAAGGGTAAGCATGCCGTCACGCATTTTCGCATGACGGAGGCATTTTCCAAAACCGCAGTCGTCGAATGTACATTGGAAACGGGACGGACTCATCAGGTCCGCGTCCATATGGACCATATCGGCCACCCGCTAATCGGCGATAGTGTTTATTCTAATCGACAAAACCCCTACAGAATCGGACCAGATCAGGCTCCGTTCGACCGACAAGCATTGCATGCTGCCTCATTGGGGTTTATTCATCCGATATCCGGCGAAACTTTACGGTTCGAATGCGGTATACCAGAAGATATGCAGCTTCTGTTAAGCCAATTGCGTATATAGAGTTTCAAAGGGAACGCTTTGCTAGCGGGTGCTTGATGAGGCCCGGTGGGAAGCAAAATGAAAGAGGAAAACATGTCTGAGAAAAAGAATGTTCCGGCTACAATACCTGCCCTTGGGGGGGACGCGAGCCTAAACCGTTACCTAAGCGAAATCCGGAAGTTTCCGGTTTTGAAGCCTGAGCAAGAATATATGCTCGCCAAACGCTTCCAAGAACATGGCGATACCAAAGCTGCCGAGCAGCTTGTGACGTCACATCTTCGCCTCGTATCAAAAATTGCCATGGGCTATCGCGGCTACGGCCTGCCGGTGTCCGAGCTTATTTCCGAAGGAAACATCGGATTGATGCAAGGTGTGAAGAAATTCGATCCAGACCGCGGGTTCCGCCTCGCGACCTACGCGATGTGGTGGATTCGCGCGTCGATGCAGGAATTCATTCTGCGCAGCTGGAGCCTGGTCAAAATCGGCACGACCGCCGCGCAAAAAAAGCTGTTCTTCAACCTGCGCCGGATGAAAAACAACCTTCAGGCATTTGAAGATGGCGATCTGAACCAAGAAGCCTTGCGTAAAATTGCCACCGACCTTGGTGTGTCCGAGGAAGAAGTGAACAATATGAACCGCCGCATGGCGATGGGCGGTGACACGTCACTGAACGTCCCAATGCGCGAAGATGGCGATGGCCAATGGCAGGATTGGTTGGTCGACGACACGCCATTGCAGGACGAGCGCGTTGCTGACGCACAAGAAGGCGATATGCGTCATGCCCTGCTCTCCGAAGCAATGGACAGCCTGAATGAACGCGAGAAGCATATTCTGACGCAGCGCAGACTGATTGAAGAGCCGCAAACGCTCGAAGAGCTGAGCCAGACGTACAGCGTTAGCCGTGAGCGCGTGCGCCAGATTGAGGTACGGGCATTTGAAAAGCTGCAAAAAGCGATGCTGCGGATTGCCGGCGAAAAGCGGTTACTGCTGACCGTTTAATCCCATGTAAAAATAGATGACGGGCGGAGAACGCTGCGCTAGCTTTTGATAATGAAAAAACCGAAGCGCTCGTTTTCCGCCCGTATCTTTCGTTCCAGCCTGAAAACGGCTATATATCTTACCGGCGGGACGGTCGCGTTGACGGCCATTTATGCCGTTGTTCCCGTGCCCACGACGCTGACCATGTTGTTCGACAGTCATGGTGCAAAGCGCGACTGGACGCCACTTTCCGACATCTCACCAAATCTGGTCCGCGCCGTCATTGCCGCCGAGGATGGCAAATTTTGTAGCCATGATGGTTTTGACCGTGAGGCGATTGAAAAGGCTCTTAAACGCAATCAGCAGGGCGGAAAAATCAGCGGTGGTTCAACCATCAGCCAGCAAACCGCGAAGAACGTGTTTCTATGGCAGGGGTCCGGCTGGACGCGTTACCTGCGCAAAGTACCCGAAGTCTATTTCACATTTCTGATCGAAAAAATCTGGGGCAAACGCCGGATTATGGAAGTGTATCTGAATGTCGCGGAAACGGGCATTGGCACTTATGGCGCCGAAGAAGGCGCGCAGCGTTACTTTAACAAATCCGCAAAAGACCTTAGCCGCACGGAAGCCGCCCGATTGGCTGCCATTCTGCCATTGCCCAAAAAGCGCGCGGTAAACGGCGTGGGCGGTTTCACACGCCGATACGGGAACAGCATCGCCGCGCGCATTCGCGTCGTCAAACGCGACGGCCTCGACAACTGCATTTACCCATAAAAAAAGGGCGAAGCCGAAGCCCCGCCCTTTTTAATTTTCTAGTTCAATGACTTAGAATACGAACGTAAGCGTTCCGCTCACAGTGCGTGGTGCACCAATTTGAACGAAGCCTGGGCTACCGTAAGTCGCAACACCGGTTGTACGGTTATATGACGCGCTCTGCGCCAAGCCACCGCCAAAACCGCCGACATAGAATTGGTCGAACAGGTTGTAGACGTTGAGCTGGAAGCGGGTCTTGTCGCTCACACCCAAGAAGCCAAGGTTTACGCTCGCATCAAGGTTGACCATCCAATATGCAGGCGCAGCTGCACCAAAGATTTCGGTCCGCGCTACTGTGCCCAAAGTGCCGCTTGCTACAGCGCCAGTTGGAATGAACGAACCTGTGTAGGTTGCGGCGCCCGTATCGAAGATGTTCCGTGGGCCAGTGCGCTTTGCAGTAATGCCAAGTTCAACTGGTCCAACGTCACCGCGTACAGTTCCACCGAACGAATATTTCGGCGAACCACCTTCACGCTGGCCAGCAGTCGCAGCAAAAACTGGCGTACCGTCGGCATTTTCACCGATAGCAACGTTGTTCTTGATTTCCGACTTCATGTAAGAACCGAATACATACAAGGCCAATTCTGGAATTGGCTGAAATGAAATCGAACCATCGATACCATATTTGTCGACATTGCCGAGGTTACGATACACGTT
>DBOA01000043.1 GCA_002299195.1 Sphingomonadales bacterium UBA658 | reverse complement strand
CGTTTTGCCAAGCCCGAAGATGTCGCCCGGGCCATTGCTTTTCTTGCGCATGAAGACAGCTTTATCAACGGCGCAAGCTTGCCTGTCGACGGTGGATGGCTGGCCGACGCCAGTTGGGATGCGCTTCGTTTGAAAAAGCGATAAGCCATGATATGCAAACGTTGCGCGGACTAGCGTAATGTGGGACCGTCATCGGAAAGTCACAGTCGGTGGCTAGGCGCGTTAAGATTTCATTATTGTCCCAATTTTAAAGCGGAACCCGATGGCGACTATTAGCATTGCGAAACCAAAGGTTCAGCTACAGGCATATTTCCTGTGCGCCATGCGCGTCATTTGGATTGCCGTGCCGCTTACGGTGTTATTGCCGCTTCATCTTGTCTGGCATCTGCTGAGATTGCCGTCGCCATGGGCAATGTTATTCTTGCGCATTGCTGCCCGCGCTTTGGGCGCGCATGTTCGCGTTCACGGCAGTCCGCTCCGGCGGGATGTATTCTTTGTCGCCAACCATCTTTCATGGCACGATATTCCGATATTGGCAGGCATCACGGGCACCTCCTTTGTCGCGCAGGATGGCGTGCGCGACTGGCCCATCATTGGCTGGCTTGCAAAGCTGAACCGCACCATTTTCATAAACCGCTCGGAAAAACAGAATGTTGCGCAGCAAGTGGCCGAGTTACGCGAAGCGATTGCCGAAAACTGGTCGGTGACACTGTTCCCCGAAGGGACGACCTCGGACGGACGCGGGCTATTGCCGTTCAAACAGTCGCTGTTTGCGACATTGGCACCGCCGCCCAAGCCAATGATGATTCAGCCGGTTCTTTTAGACTTCGGTGCCGACGCCGCGGACATCGCTTGGGTGGGTGTAGAGACCGGCTGGGAAAGCGCATGGCGGGCATTTACACGGCCCGGCACTTACGCCGTGGACGTCCACTTTCTCGAACCATTCGATCCGGGCGCACTTGCCGATCGAAAAGTCGTCTGCGCCCTTGCACGCACTAGGCTGGCCGAAGCTCTGTCCGCCACGCTTGGATATAGCGTTACGTAAATAGCGTCCAGCCGCGTGGGGTTCTCCGGCGCGCTGCAAAATAATTCATCCAATTGGCCAAATTTTTCAATTGTGGCCACGCATCGACGGCGCTCTAACTTTCGCAAAGGGCGCGTATTGCCTGCTGTAAATTAACTGGGTGCAATCATGAAAATCGGATTTATCGGTCTTGGCAATGTTGGCGGAAAACTGGCAGGCAGCCTGATCCGCAATGGTCATGACGTCACTGTACGCGACCTTGATGCCGCACTCGTTGCCGAATATGTCAATCGGGGCGCAGCCTCGGCGGCGTCTCCAAAAGAATTGGGCGAAGCCGTCGACCTAATCATTACCTGCTTGCCATCGCCCGCGGCCAGCGCTGCCGTTGCTGAAGGCGCGGACGGTTTTCTTCAAATCATGCGCCCGGGCCAAGTTTGGCTCGAAATGAGCACAACCGATTATAGCGAAGTCATCCGGCTCGGCGCTTTGGTTGAGGCGCGTGGTGCGATGTTCATGGAATGCCCGGTTTCGGGCGGCTGCCATCGTGCGGACACCGGCAATATTGCGATTTTCGCAGGCGGCCCGCGCGCCGCGTTCGAATTTGTTCTGCCGGTTTTGACGACAATGGGACGGCGCATATTGCACACCGGCGACCTTGGCACCGCTTCACAGTTGAAGGTGATGACCAACTATCTCTGCACGGTACATCTCGTTGCACTGGCTGAGGCGTTGACCACATGTAAAGCAATCGGGCTTGATATGAACACCACATATGAAGCGATCCGGATTTCGTCGGGCAACAGCTTCGTCCACGAAACCGAAAGCCAGGTCATCCTTAACGGCAGCCGCGACATCAATTTCACGATGGACCTCGTCAGCAAGGACGTGGGCCTGTTCGACAAAATTGCCCAATCGGCACATGTCCCCGTTGAACTGTCGCCGCTCATCGTGAAAATCTTTAAGGAAGGCGAGGAAGCGTACGGCCCTCGCGAATTTTCACCCAACATCATCCGACGTTATGAAGAGCCGTTGGGCATTAAGGTTTTGGGCACCGGATTTCCGGCAGATATGGTCGACGATGAACCCGAAGAGCCGGGCTATGAGGTCGTACCAAAGCGTTAAACAGCGGCACCTAAACGGCTGTCTTCGACATTCTTGGCCACCCAATCCATGAATGTCCGAATGCGCAGATTTTCTTTCATATCCTTGCGACAGATCAGGCCCCATGCGCCGGGGCAAACGGCTTTATGCCCAACGGGCTGAACGAGCCGACCGGCGGCCAGATCCTGATCCACAAACGGGCCGTTGACCAGCGCAATGCCTTCGCCGTTCAGCGCCATTTCCAGCGCAACGGCCAAGGTGTCGACCATCAGATAAGGCACGGATGGTTCAAACGCCGATCCAGCCGACGCAAACCATGTCTCCCAATTTTGCACTTCGGTATAAATGGCAACAAGTGGCTTGGTCATCAATGTCTGCGGGCTGGGGTCTGGACCCATCGCCTCTGCAACAGCGGGGCTACAGACGGGAAACAGCGCATATTCATACAGCGGAACCCAATGAAATTTGCTCGCATCGGGTTCTGACGCGCAATAAACGAGCCCTACATCCGCGTGGACATCGTCAAATTCCCATTCAACAGCACATGTGTTGAGCGTCAGCTTTACCTCGGGGTGATCAGCCAAAAACTGCGGAACGCGCCGGGCGAGCCAACGTATGGACGCGGTGACATAGGTCTGCACGCGAAGTGGCTTGTCCAGCGCATGGCGGTGGACTTCTTCAACCCCCTCAAGCAACGATTCAAAAGCAGCGCGGACATAAGGATAGAGAACCTTACCTTCTTCCGTCGACACGATATGCCGCCCTTCCTGAACGAACAACGTCACGCCAAGCGCATCTTCAATCAGCTGGACCTGATGGCTGACGGCAGGATGGGTGAGGCAAAGCTCGTCCGCTGCATCACGGATGCTTTGGTGACGGGTCGCCGCCTCAAAACCCTTAAGCGCCTTTAACGGCGGCAACTGCTTTAGATCGATCTTCGGATGCATCGCCACTCCCTCCCCGGATTCGCGCTATCTGACGAAGGTAGCACAGCCGAAAAGGACTGGTAAATAAAATTAACGCATGCTTTTTGCGTCTTCCAAGATCATGGCCGCGCCCTTTTCGGCGACCATCACCGTCGGGGCGTTGGTGTTGCCGGATGTGATTGTCGGAAACACGGATGCGTCGATAACACGCAAGCCGTCCACACCATGGACACGTAAGCGGCCATCGACCACGGAGGTTGCTGCATCCGGGCCCATCATGCAGGTACTTGTTGGATGATAGACGGTATCCGCGCGTGCCCGAAAATCCGCGAGCAGGGCTTCATCGCCATCGACATGCGCGCCG
Organism: Sphingomonadales bacterium UBA658; assembly: GCA_002299195.1. Classification (GTDB taxonomy): domain Bacteria; phylum Pseudomonadota; class Alphaproteobacteria; order Sphingomonadales; family Sphingomonadaceae; genus Sphingorhabdus_B. The sequence continues at coordinate 7,360 of DBOA01000043.1, read as the reverse complement.
GGAATGAGCTCTTCAGTGATGATATCCGCAAGTGGCTTCGTCCGCGCAATTTGCTTCAGCAACCGGTTGCCGGCCAGCACATCGTCAATATCGGTTTGCGTGGCGAGATAATTCGGGTGGATGACTGGATATTTGGCAGGATCGGCGCACGCGAGCTCAATATGCCCCCGACTGGTCGGACGACAGGGGTTATGCGATAGCAGAAACGCCGAAAATGGATCCGGGTTGAGCAGCTTTCGTTCCGACAATGGTGTTTTGGTGTAGCTGACAGGACTGAAATATAGCTGCAAATTCGGGTGCTTTTTCGTCGCGTCGCTGCGCACAAAACCCCCACTTTGATTAACGCTCAACGACAGCGGTCCCGCCCGGTCGGCCATATAGCGCAACCCAGCGCGGATTTTGCCCACGAACGGGTGCAGCACATCATTCAACGTCGCCGTGCGGACTTTGTAGAAATAGGACACTGCAATATGGTCCTGCAAATTACGGCCAACGGCCTTTGCATCGACAATTGGTTCGATACCGACATTTTTCAGATGGCTGGCATCTCCGATACCCGACAGCATCAACAATTGCGGAGAGTTAATCGCGCCGCCGGACAGGATCACTTCGCGTCGCGCCTTCGCCTCTAATTGTGCGCCTTTGCATGTGTACGCAACGCCAACCGCGCGCCGTCCCTCAAACAAAATGCGCGTCGCCTGCGCCATCGTTTTGAGCTTCAGCGTCTTTCGCTTTCGCGCTGGATGCAGAAACGCGTTCGCCGTCGACGCGCGCCAACCACCGCGTGTGTTGATTTGATAATAGCCGACCCCTTCAGGCTTGCTGCCATTGAGGTCGTTGCTCACAGCAAAGCCTAATGTCTGCGCAGCTTCAATAAAGCTGCGGCAAATGGGATGGGCAAAGGGCGATATGTCCGTGACATGTTGCGGTCCACCTTGGCCATGGTGCGCACTGTGCCAGTCAAAATCCTCTGACTTTTTGAAATAGGGCAGGACATCATCCCAACCCCAGCCTGCATTGCCCAAGGCTTTCCAATCATCGAAATCGCGAGGTTGGCCGCGCACATAGACCATTGCGTTGATGGAGCCTGATCCACCGACGACCTTGCCGCGCGGCCAATAGCTTTGCCGACCACCCAGTGCCTCAACGGGCGCGGTATCGTACATCCAGTTAATCCGCTTATCGAAAAAGGTGCGTCCATAGCCAATGGGCATTTGGATCCAGATCGAACGATCGCTTCCCCCGGCCTCCAACAACAAGACGCTATACTTGCCATCTTCGGTCAACCGGTTGGCCAGCACACAACCCGCCGTGCCTGCGCCGACGATGATATAGTCAAATTCCTCGGTCACTGAACGGGGTACTGCGTCATTTCGAGGTGCAGCATATTGCCAGTATAGGGATTGGCACGAGCGACATCTTCGTTCAGTTCGACCCCCAAGCCCGGCGCAGTTGATGGGATGACATGCCCCTCTTCAAACCGGATGGGCGATTTCAAAATTTCCGTATGGAAACCGCCCCACGTCTCAATGCTCTCAAGAATCAAGAAATTGGGTGAACAGGTCGCAATCTGGATATTGGCTGCGCCAACCACTGGTCCGCAATACAAATGCGGCGCGATCTGCACATGATCAACCTCGGCCATTGCGGCAATCTTCTTTGCCTCCAATATGCCGCCAACCCGACCAAGGTTCATTTGCAATATTGCAGCAGCACCTGCACGCAATAGGCGCGCGAAATCATATTTGGTTGTCAGCCGTTCACCGGTTGCAACCGGTATCGACGTTGCCCGTGCAACCTTGGCCATCTCCTCAGGCGCATCGGGGGGTACAGGTTCTTCCAACCAGAGCGGATCATATGGCTCAAGCCGTTTGGCAAGCCGGATCGCGCCTGCAGCAGTCATTTGACCATGTGTCCCGAACAATAGGTCTGCTTTCATGCCAACCGCTTCACGCAGGGACTTGGCAAACCGCTCGCACAGGTCCAGCGCCTCCAACGACAGCTGGCGTCCGTCAAACGCCGAATATGGTCCAGCAGGATCAAACTTCAGCGCGGTAAAACCTTGGCTCAGATATTCAGCCGACCGTTCTGCCGCGAGGTCAGGGTCGTGATAAACATCCTTTGTGTCGCCGGGCCGCGGGTAGATATAGGTGTAGGCGCGCAACCGTTCGTGCACCTGACCGCCGAGCAGCTTATACACCGGCTTATTGGCTTCCTTGCCAATGATGTCCCAGCAAGCCATTTCGAGCGCGGACAACACGCCCATGAGCGTGAGGTCGGGGTGCTGGGTAAAACCGCTGGAATAGACCCGGCGCCACATATTTTCGATATCGTGCGGATCATTTCCCGCGACGTAGCGCGCGAACACATCCTCTATCATTTTGGCAACCAGATGCGGTTCGAACGGGACGCAATATGCCTCGCCGATCCCCGACACACCGCTGTCGGTTGTCAGTTTGACGAACACGAAATAGCGGCCGCCAAAATGCGGTGGCGGATTGCCTACGACGAAGGTTTCAATATCGGTTAGTTTCATGGAACGCGGAACCCGCTGATCGATTTGATCTCAAGGAAATCACGCACACCAAATTCGCCATATTCGCGGCCATTGCCCGACTGTTTGTAGCCGCCAAATGGCGCCATATAGTCTTGGCTTGTGCCATTAATGCTCACACCGCCCGCCCGCATTAAGCGCGAAACGCGGCGGGCGCGGTCCAAGTCACCGGTCTGCACATAGGCATAGAGCCCATATGGCGAGTCATTGGCAATCGCGATGGCCTCCGCCTCGTCCTTAAACGGAATCAACACCAGCACAGGGCCAAACACTTCTTCTTGGGCAATCCGCATCTTGTTGTGAACGCCCGCAAAAACCGTAAGTTTCACATAATAGCCACGGTCAAAGCCATCGGCCCGGCCTGTACCGCCGGCAACAAGTTGCGCACCTTCGTCGATACCGACCTGAATTAGCCCCTGTATCTTGTCATAATGTGCCTTGCTGACAACGGGACCATAATGCGGGCCCTTCTCCATCGGGTCGCCAAGCTTCGCGGCCTTCGCAACGCGTGCTGCAATCGCCACTGCTTCGTCGTAGACCGATTGTTCAACAAGCATGCGCGTCGGGGCGTTGCACGACTGACCGGTATTTCCGAAGCAATGCAGCACACCGCGCGTGACCGCCGCTTCCAAGTCACTGTCGGCAAAGACGATATTGGCGGACTTGCCACCCAGTTCCTGCGCAACGCGCTTCACGGTCTCTGCGGCATTTTTAGCGATCTGCACGCCTGCACGCGTCGATCCGGTAAACGAGATCATGTCGACTTCAGGGTGGCTGGTCAGCGCGTCGCCCACGGAAGCGCCCGTGCCATGGATCATATTGAACACGCCTTTGGGGAAACCGGCTTCCTCGACCATTTCAGCGAACAGCTGCGCCGACAGCGGCGCCATCTCACTTGGCTTCAAAACCATAGTGCAGCCCGTAATCAACGCGGGACCAACCTTGCAAACGATCTGGTTAATTGGCCAGTTCCACGGTGTGATCAGCACGCAAACGCCGATAGGCTCATGCGTGACGATGCCATCTGTGCCGACATCATAATCCCACGCCATTTCCCGCACGGCCTTAACCGTTGCGCGTAAATGGCCGGGGCCGCTTTCCGCCTGCGCGTCATGCGACAAATCGTAGGGCGCGCCCATCTCGGTCGAAATGGCGGTTACCATTTCACCATAGCGCCGCTCGAAAATGGTAATCAGCTTTTCCACCAACGCAATGCGATGATCAAGCGTGGTCGCAGCATATCCATCAAACGCGGCGCGTGCGGCTGTGACGGCCAATTCGACATCGTCACGGCCGCAAACAGCAACGACGGCGCAGACTTCTTCTGTAGCAGGATTGACTGCATCCACCGTTGCAGTGGACGTCGCAGGAAAAACCCACGCGCCATTGATATAAGACTTCAGCGGCGAATTAGACATAACCAATAGCTCTCTTTTGATCTTCAATAATGTATTTTTCGGCGCGCCAATAATGCCACGCCGCCCACAGGCCGGTTGGCGCGAGAATAAGCTGCGCAAGACGCAGGGAATCTGCATTGCCGCCACCTGCAGCGTCAAAAAAGTCGCTGAGGCCGCCAACAATTGCCGGTGCGATAATCAGGTTAAGCACATTGGCGACAACCAACGATATAGCGACGGCCATTGCCCGCATTTTCGGTGCAGCCAGATTCTGGCACAGAGCGAATGCCGGGCCGATGTAGAAATAAATGGCCGGGATGAACAACCACCACATGAACTGCGCCACCCCAAGATCCCGTGTATAATATGCAAGAAACGATGGGATAGTCGCCAATGCCGTAACCACGGCCAACAGCCGGGCGATTTTACGTGGGTCGGTATATGTCGGACGTGCCACCACCCATGCCGTCAATAATGACGCGCCAATGCCGCCAATAAGATAAATCCAGCCCAGCATACTGCCGGCTTCGCCCTCATCCATGCCATATGTGCGCTGCATGAACAAAGGCGTGAACCACATCAGGCCCCAGCCCCAAAATGCAGACAGACCGCTTCCGGTCATCGCATGCACCGCCGATTTTTGTGACCATAGGAATTTCATCGTTTCCATGATCGTCGGCGCCTTATCTTCGGTTACGACGTCAAGGCGCCCGCGCTTCGGCTCCTTAATCGTGACCATGATGATCAGCGCCAAAATGATCCCGGGCACGCCCAACACAAAGAAAGCGGCGCGCCACCCATGTAATGTCGAGACATAGCCCGCAATGTCCGAACCCAGCCACGCCCCGATGGGCGCGCCAAGTGCAAACACCGTCATGGCCATGGAACGCCGGTCAGCAGGAAAATAGTCAGCAATAATGGAATTACACGCAGGTGTGCCGCCAGCCTCACCAATGCCAACGCCAACACGCGCCAACAACAAATCAAAATATCCGCGCGTATAACCGGTAATGGCTGTCATGAATGACCAAACGGCAACCGACGCCGCCAGAAGGTTGCGACGGTTGGTCCGGTCACACAACCATGACAAGGGGATACCCATGACGACATAAAAAAGCGCCAGCGGAAGACCAAGCCACGCGGTCTCGGTATCCGTCAGGTTCAATTCTTTGCTGATGGGCCCAAGCAATGTGGACAAAACATAACGGTCAGCGATGCTGATCGTGTACACCAGCATCATGATGATGAGGACAGACCAACGCTGCCCCAGCGAGGAGACTTCATCGACATGTATTGGACCAGTCGGTGCATTGTTAGCCATAATATTCCTCCTCAGGTTGCGGCCAGTTCAGGCCCTAGTTTTTTACGCAGCGGATCGAGAAATTCGCTGAAATTCTCCCATTGATCAACGCCACTTTTGAAAATCGGTTGTCGCACCTGTTCCGAACTCGCGGTGCGAACCGCGCGTTCATTCTGGTGGAAATTGAGACATGCCTCTTCAAAAGGAAGGCCGCAATAGTCGAGCAAACGCCGGACCTGTGTTTCCAGATCGGCAACGACTTCCTCGTAACGGACGCGCAATATCTTGCCGGGCAACACATTATCCCAATGGTCCATTAACTGCACATAGTCAGTGTAATATTGGCCCACTTCCTCAAGCCCGTAGGTGAATTCCTGACCTTCGGCGAAGAGTTGCTTAAACCCGCTGAAACAGCATCCCATGGCCCCGCGCCGCGCATCGATAATCTTGGCGTTCGGCAAAATCATGTTGATGAGGCCGATGTGGCGGAAATTGTTCGGCATTTTATCAATGAAAAAGGGTGTGCCGCCCTTACGGTAAATTTGCGTGTCGCGGATGAATTCTTCGCCAAAGCGGGTGACGTCTTCGTGCGTCAAATCCGGCAAGTTGCCGGGATATTCAGGCGCCTCACCGACAACACGCTGCCGGTCAAGCCGGAAGGCCAACGCAAAGATATTCGGGAGCTCCATCGTCCCTTCAACCTGACTGTGCGATGCAAGAATTTGCTCGAGCAAGGTCGAACCCGCACGTGGCAACCCGACAATGAAAATCGGGTCCCGCGCTGGGCAGCCTGCACCGGCAAATTTCCCAAGTAGGTCAGTGGTCACCAGCTCACGCTGCAGCTGCATTTCGTTGGACAGCCTGCTGGGATTATATTTCAGCTCCTCGCGCTTCAAACGATTGCCGAGCTCATAATATTCAAACGCGGAACTATATTCCCCACGATCTTCTAGTGCTTTACCGAGCGCGAAACACAAATGATACCGATCTTCAAGCGACGTTATTGGCGACGCTTGTCGCGCCTGCATTTGGGCGATCTCGCTATCGTCAAAACGGTATGTCTTCAGATTGGCCAAGCTCCAATAGGCATCACCAAAGTCTGGCCGCACCTTATAAGCCCGTCGATAGGCAGAAATTGCATCACCCTGCCGCCCGACAGTTTTTAGTGCGTGTCCGTATGTCAGGTTTACACTTGGATTATCTGGCATGGAACTCAGCAGCGCTTCATAACTGAGCATAGCCTCATCGAAATTACCGACCGCGAGGTTTTCATTTGCGTAGAGCATTTCAAACTCGGGATTATCCGGTTCTTTTTCGCGTAGCTCTAAGGATTCGCTGAGTGCCAGTTCAAATTTTTGGCGCTTATGCAATACTTTCACATAATCGAAATGTGCGCTGACATTTTCAGGCTCAAGCACCTTGCAGGACTCGAGCAGAAATTCCGCTTCGTCATAGGCGTTGAATTTCATGCCAATGTCGGCAAGCAAACGCATGGCTTCGACATGATGACCATTGCGTTGCAAATATGCGCGGCACAATTGCTCGGCTTTATAAATACGCCCTTCCTGAATAAAGCTAGCAACGCTTAGCAATTCAGGCGGAAGGGCAGAAAGATATGTATATTGGGCATGCGCAAAGTTAGCTGGCGTCTCTCGCCCTGCCGATTCATGCATTTGTGAAAGTATGCGCCAACTTGCGACCAAGGCGCCGTTGTGCGTCACTGCGCGCTGGTAAGCTGCGATTGCCTCTTCTTGCAAACCGCTATCGCGAAAACAATGCCCGCGTTCTTGCCACGCACGGCCGTAACCGACATCGATGGCGATTAATCTATCAATTGTGGTGAGCGCTGCTGGCACTTGTCGCTGCATCCGCTGCGTTACCGCCAAAGTGTACATCGCATCAATGTTATCAGGCACAACTTTGAGTATGCGTGCACACAAAGCCTCTGCGTCAGCCAATCGGGCATTTTGCAAATGCGACCGCGCTTCACGCAACATTGCGTCAATATTATCCGGCGAGGCCTCGGCCAACATTGTCACCTATTCTCCCATATTGTGACGAACGATTGCACGAACCCTGCCGCAATTCGCACGCTTAACGCAATGCCGA
>DBOA01000099.1 GCA_002299195.1 Sphingomonadales bacterium UBA658 | reverse complement strand
GGGTAAATTAATGTGGCTGACAGACATGTGAATAAGGGAGAGACGAAATTATGTCCGAAACGCAAAAAAGCATTTTCATCACTGGCGCCGCGTCTGGTTTAGGACGCGAAGTCGCGCGTTACTTTGCCAATGTCGGCTGGTTCGTGGGCCTTGCCGACGTCAATGAAAAGGGTTTGGACGAAACCGCGGCTCTATTACCCGCAGGTCAATGGTCGCGTCACCGCCTTGATGTGACGGATCGTGCGCAGTGGAAAGCCGCCGTCGCCGACTTTGCCAAGCACACAAATGGCCATATGACGGTATTGTTCAACAATGCGGGCATTGGATCGGGCGGACCTATTCAGGACATGACCGACGAAGACATCGACAAGATGATCGCGATCAACCTGACCGGCGTTATCAGCGGAACCCGCGCGTGTTTCGATCTGTTGAAAAATACGTCTGATGCCTGCGTCCTCTACACCAGCTCCGCTGCTGGCATTTATGGATCGGCTGGGCTTAGCGTATATAGCGCAACCAAGTTCGCAGTGCGCGGTCTTGCCGAAGCGCATGACATTGAATGGCGCCCTTACGGGATTAAGGCCCGCAGCCTCATGCCCGGCTTTATCGACACCAACATCATTGGCGCGGTTGATACAAACAGCAACATGACCGGTAAGGAAAAGCTGCAATCCGCTGGCGTCGAAGTGAGCCCGGTCTCGATCATCGGTCCGGCCGCATGGGAAGCCATCCACGGTGACAAGGTCCACACGCCCGTCAACAAAATGGCGAAGCAACTCGCTTTTTCTGCCCGCTGGTTCCCGAACCGGTTGCGCAAACAATTGGGCTTGCTGGGCGGTTTAGGTGATGTGGTTAAGCCGTCGGCGCAATAGCGTCGATGGCCGCGGCCAGTTCAACGTCGCGCCGCGATAAGCTGCCGGCATCATGCGTTGTCAGCAATATCTCAACGCGGTTGTAAACGTTGAACCATTCGGGGTGATGGTCTGCTTTTTCGGCAAGGATCGCAACGCGCACCATAAAACCGAAGGCTTCGGCAAAATCGGCAAAACGCAACGTGCGCCTTATGCCTTTTGCGTCAGCGTCATAAGACCACAAAGGCAGCTGTTCCAAAACCGCCGCGCGATCCGCTTCATCGAGTCCTGAAACCTGCATAACGTCATCCTGATTTTGCAATTGGTGGAATTCATGCCTAAGTCGCCAAATGTCGTCACGTCAAGCACCCTTGCCGTCCATCAGCGTTGACAATGTCGCGGTTATCCGGGGCAACCGGCTTGTGCTGCGCGGGCTGACGGTCACTGCGCGCAGTGGTGATATCATTTGGGTGCGTGGCGCAAATGGTTGCGGCAAATCGACGCTCCTCCGGCTCATCGCTGGTCTTTTATATGCGACCGCCGGTTCGATAAAAGCCGAAGGCCGGATTGCCCTCGCCGATGAAAATCTCGCGCTTGATGCGAATTTGACAGTCGAAAAAGCGCTCATGTTCTGGGCGGATATGGACGGTGCGTCTGCCGACGCGCAAAGCGCGGCCCTGGCGGACATGGATTTGCAAGGTCTGGCGCAGGTTCCCGTGCGTTTTCTGTCCACCGGCCAACGCAAACGCGCCAGTATCGCACGCGTGCTCTCGTCAAAGGCGGATATCTGGTTGCTCGACGAACCCTATAATGGCTTGGACAGCGCAAGCTGCGCCCGGCTCGATCAAGCCATCATGACCCACGCTGCGGCCGGTGGCATAGTCCTTGTCGCGGCCCACCAGCCGCCATCGATTAACGTGGCGCACAGCCTCATCCTCGACAGGCCGGAGGCTGACGCATGAAGGCATTCGCAGCCTTGGTTGCGCGCGAGGTGCGTTTGGCATGGACGGGCGGCGGTCTATGGCTGCCAGTGATATTCTATCTTGCGGTTGCAACGCTGTTTCCGTTTGTGACCGGGCCTGACAAGGCATTACTTGCACGCACGGGCGGCGGCATATTGTGGATTGCCGCGTTACTGGCGACGCTGCTGCCGATTGAGCGGCTTATACTTCCCGACCGGCAGGCGGGCATATTGGATCAGTTGGTGATGCGCGGTTGGTCGGACGAATCGGTCGCGACCGCCAAAATCATTGGCCAGATTTTTGCCTTTGCCCTTCCGCTCCTTCTCGCGACCGTTGTCGGTTCCGCGCTCATCGGATTGCCAGAGGCGCAATTGGGGACGTTGTTGCTTGGCCTTGCCTTGGCACTGCCCGCGCTTTCCGGGCTGTCCGTCACCATCGCAGCGCTGACGGCGGGCCTTAGCGGGGCGAGCGCGCTGGGCGGGCTGCTGCTCGTGCCCATCACGATACCATTGCTGATATTTGGAGCAGGCACATTGTCCGAAAATCCGGGCAACGCGATGCAGCTGCTCGCAGCAACTGCGCTCGCAATTATCGCTTTGTCACCCTTTGCGGCTGGCGCGGCGTTACGCGCAGGCCGCACTTAAGGAACAAAACCGTACCTGTCGCGGGGCTCATGCGCGGCCCCGTCGTCAGACAGATTACCGCGCCGCGATTTTCTGCGCATAGCCGTCGGCGACCATCGCTTCGACCATGTCGAACAGCTTTTCGGGGTCCTGTGCACGCAGCACGGGAATGCCTGCCTCCATCCCTTCGGCGATAACAATCTCGCGCTTTCCGGCATCAACTGCATCCCAAATCGTGGTTGCGACGACGTCTGGATCGATGCCGTTATCGATGGCAGCATCGCTCGTGCCACGCACCGTTCCGTCGGCATTCAATGCATTGCGCGATACGTTGGTCCGTACGGAACCCGGCGCGACAACGAGCACTTTGACGCCCTGCCCTGCAACTTCGCTACGCAAGGCATCGGCATAGCCGATCAACCCGTGCTTTGCCGCGCAATAGGCCGTCCGCATGGGGATGCCTGCTTTACCGGCGACACTGGAGATCATGACAATCTGGCCATGTCCATTTGAAACCAAATGTCCCAAAAGCGCTTGCGTCAGCGCGATCGGCGCGAGCAAGTCCACATCAACGATCCGCTGGTAAACCGACAGATCGGTATCGATGGCGGGTGAGCGCTGCGAAATGCCCGCATTGTTGACCAGCACATCAATCTTGCCCTTATAGGCGATGGCTTCAGCGACCTTTGACGGCAGGGTAGCATAATCGACGGTATCGAATCGCAAGATGAAGCAGCGTTCGGGCGCGCCGGTAGCAAGCGCGACGCGCTCCAGTTCAGCGACATTTCGGCCCGACAGCACCGCGTGGCCGCCGCTTCCGACAAATGCTTTGGCCAGTGCCTCGCCTATCCCCGACGATGCGCCCGTTATCCACGCTGTTTTATGCGACTGATCGACCATTTTTACTCTCCCTTTGACGCGCTAGGTCAACCGTGGCTTCGCCCCTGTCAAGACATTCTGGCTTGCACTTTTACCGCCACCGCACCACATGCGTGAAATGCTGATAGAAACCGAACTGACCCCAAACCCCGCCACGATCAAATTTCTGCCCGGCCGCGCCGTGATGGAAAATGGAACGCGCGATTTCGCCGCCCCTGAAGAGGCTGAAGCTTCGCCATTGGCAGAGGCACTTTTCGGACTTGGTGATGTCACCGGGGTGTTTTTTGGACGCGAATTTATTTCGGTCACCGCTGCATCTGGCACAGATTGGTCCAGCCTGAAACCCGACGTGCTTGCGATATTGCTTGACCATTTCAGCGCGAACATGCCGCTGTTCAAACCAGCTGCCGCCGGATTTGCTGTGCCATCGGCAGATGCAGATTACCCGCTCGATGATCCTGAAGATGCCGACATCGTTGTCCAGATCAAGGAATTGATCGAAACGCGCATCCGCCCTGCGGTCGCCAATGACGGCGGAGACATCGTCTATCGTGGCTTTCAAAAGGGCGTCGTCATTTTGCAGATGCAAGGCGCCTGCGCCGGTTGCCCATCTTCTTCGGCAACGCTGAAAAATGGCATTGAACAATTGCTGAAGCATTATGTGCCCGAAGTCATCGAAGTGCGTGCCGCCTAAACTTTTCACCTGAAAGAAATCTTATGTCCGAAGCATTAAACGACACCGCGCTTGATCAGCTGTTCCGCGAAGCCCGCAGCTACAATGGCTATCTCGATAAGCCCGTGTCGCAGGCGCAGCTTGAGGGCATTTGGGACTTGATGAAATTTGGCCCGACATCTGCGAACTGTCTTCCCGCGCGCATCATTTGGTGCACATCCACCGAAGCGAAACAAAAGCTGGCGGCATGCACAATGCCGTCGAATGGCGACAAAATTCTGCAAGCGCCTGTCACAGCGATTATCGGAATGGACCTCGAATTTTACGAACAGCTTCCCGAATTGTTTCCCCATGCCGATGCCCGCAGCTGGTTTGCCGGTAACGACGTGGCCATTGAAAAGACGGCTTTTCGGAACAGCAGCTTACAAGGCGCCTATTTGATGCTGGCCGCGCGTGCATTGGGATTGGATACGGGTCCAATGTCGGGCTTTGACAATGCCGCTGTCGACAAGGCGTTCTTTGCCGGAACCAACGTGCAGTCAAATTTCATCTGTACGCTTGGCTATGGCGACCAAGCGAGCATTTTTGCACGCAGCCCGCGTCCTGAATTTAACCGTTTCAATCAGGTCGCCTAACCTAAACGGCGGCAAGAAATCATGCGCACATTGGTCATCGATACCGCCACACGGGCGTGCTCAGTTGCGTTGTTCGATGGCAAGCAATTGCTGGCCGCCCAACATGAAGTGATTGGCCGCGGACATGCGGAACGCTTGCTTCCGCTCATCGCCGCGTTGCCGGATAACGGCAAAGCCGACCAGATCATGGTGGATGTTGGCCCTGGCAGCTTCACAGGCATCCGTGTGGGCGTCGCCGCCGCCAAAGCATTGGGCTTGGCATGGCACATAGAAGTGCACGGCTATGGCTGTTTGTCCTTGGTCGCCGCGATGGCGCGTGCGCAAAGCGGATCACAAGCAGCTGTCGATGTCATCATGACCGGCGGCCATGGTGAGTATTTCTTCGAAGCATTTAATGACGCGGGGCATTCGATAGCGCCGGCAAGGTCGGTTTTACCTGAGCTATTGGCGAACGTTGCTCTCGCCGACCATGTTGCCGGCGACATTGACCCGCAACGCGCGGATCGTGTCTGGACCGACATTCTGCCCGACGCGCGAGCATGGGCACATTTACCCGCAGGCCCCGCCCTTCCGCCCGTTCCTGTGTACGGAAGGGCGCCAGACGCAAAACCGGCTGCAGTCCGGGCATGATCCGCGTCGTTGAAGGCGATGCAAAAGACATTGCGTCCATCATGCCTATCATGTCCGACGCCTTCGATCCCCGATTTGGCGAAGCGTGGACGGCGGCGCAATGCCTGTCCACTTTAGTGCTGCCGGACTGCCAACTGCTAATTGCCAAGGATGGTGACGTTGTATGCGGATTCGCCATCACGCGCTGGGTTTTTGAACATGAAGAATTGCTGATGATTGGCGTTGCACGAAAATACCAGCGCCAACAGATTGGCCAAAATCTTCTCAACGAAGTGATAAATAGAGGCCAAGTCGCAGGCCGAGAGAAATTATTTCTTGAAGTTCGCGACGGGAACCCTGCACATTATTTCTATTTGAACGCGGGTTTTTCTCCCATCGGACGGCGCAAAATTTATTACAAAAGCGCTGAAGGAATAAGTCCAGATGCTATTACGATGGGCATTGATCTCTAATATTTGAAAGCTAGCGGCTTTTCTTGACGACTTCATTTCAAGCCGATATGCATCGTGCAAGTCGCAAACTATAAACAAACTATAAAAATGGGTCCAAAGGTTCAATCTATGTCTCAAGAAAGTAACGATACCGCAGAATTTTTGATTACTCTGACCGCCGATATTGTCGCTGCCCATGTCAGCAACAACATTGTCGCGGTGTCGGACGTATCAACTTTAATCGGAAATGTGCACGCGGCACTCGCCGGTCTTTCCGGAACGGCGGCTGCGCCTGAAATAGTTTT
>DBOA01000166.1 GCA_002299195.1 Sphingomonadales bacterium UBA658 | reverse complement strand
CGAATGGCCATCTGGGCTTCCTCAGGCGTCATCGACAGGATCATTGCCCCCTGCCCCATATAGTTCAGCATCAAGGCTGGCAGAACAAAGAACAGCCAGCTGAACTTGATTGGGCGCCGTCCAAAATGCCCCATATCGGCATAGAGCGCCTCGGCTCCGGTAACGGCAAGCACCACAGTGCCCATCGCGACAAACGCGCGGAAGCCATCAACGTAGAAAAAGTAAAGTGCGTTCATCGGGTTGATCACATCCAGAATGATCAATGGCATCTTAGTCAGATGCATAATGCCAAGGCCGGAGAGCGTTGCGAAATAGACGAGCATGATCGGCCCGAACCATGCACCAACCTTGGCCGTACCGCGCGATTGGAACGCAAAAAGTGCACCAATAATCACGACGGATATGGGCAGGATCCAGTCGCTAAAGCCTTGGTTGACATATTTCAGACCTTCCGCCGCGGACAGGATCGACATCGCCGGCGTGATCATGGAGTCGCCATAGAAAAGAGCGGTCGCAAAAACGCCAAGCATCACGAAAGGCGCTGTCCATTTTGCACCCGCAGTCTGCCGGTTAATCAGCGCGAGAAGGGCAAGACTTCCGCCCTCGCCCTTGTTGTCGGCTTTCATGATCGTGAAGACATATTTGAATGTCACAACGATCATCATCGACCAAAAAACGAGACTTAGCACACCATTAATGTGCATAGGGTCGGGGGTGATGGGATGATGTCCGGCGAATGTTTCGCGGAAAGCATAGATCGGGCTGGTCCCGATGTCGCCAAACACAACGCCAACTGTGCCAACGCACAGGGCGAGCAACGACCCCTTCGGGGCATGACTTGCATGATGATCTTGTTCGCTATGACCAAAATCGTCTGCGGCTTGCGGTCCAACCATTTCGTTTCCCCGGCGTTTGCCCCGAATGCCCCTAAAAGCAGTCAGGACGCGCGCATTAGCATGGCCACCAACCCATCACAACAAAGCAATAAAGCCGGTCATTTATAACAAAAATAATTTATATCAGCTACTTAGTTGCATTAGCCGCTTTGGCATTAGCGGCCTGCGCCTGCAATGCCTTCGCCGCTTGCAGTTGCGACTCAATACGTGCCTTCCACTTGGCTTGCGGTGTCGCCAGTGACACAGTCTTTTCCCAGAGCAAAATGGCCCCGTCGAGGTCACCGGCAAAGAGCCGCGCAAGCCCCGCGAAATAATATGGCGCAGGATAATTGGGCCGGATTGCCCGCGCCTTATCAAATGCCAATTGCGCCGGAGGCGACATTTGGCCTTCGCTTGCGAGCATCAGTTGCAAACCCAATGCGGACCACAAATCCGGGTTGTTGGGGTCTTTGCGCAAGCCGGCTTGAATATAGGTTGCGGAAAGCGGGTAATCGCCCTGCTTGGCAAATGAATCCGCGGTAACAAGCCAGCGCTTTGCGCTGCCAAAACTTTGGTCCATGTCTGCCCGTATGTCGACAAGCTGGGTTGCGGCGACTTCGCTTGCCGCCAGTGGCTTGGCCGGTGACGATGGTGTCGTGGGCCGTCCCTGAAGCGCATATCCCGTCATCCCCAATAGAATGACAGCTGCGGCAATCTGCCACAAACCTCTCGACGATCGGACATTCCAGACGAGCACGGCTAGGCTGAGTACCGCCAAAATGCCAAGTGCAAACCAACCGTTCATGCGCTCCTCCGGAATAGTCCGCGCGCCAGCCAAATGCCAGCGATCAGGACCAATAAGGGCGTTAACCAAAGCAACAGGCCCGCCCCCTTCATATCAGGTTCAAAGCTGACCCATTCACCGTAGCGCGCAATCATCCAGCCACGAATGGCCTCGGGCTTTTGCCCCGCTGCGATTTGTTGCCGTACCTCCGCGCGCATCGTACTCGCCATGTGCGCATCACTATCGGCGATGGATTGGCCCTGGCATTGAATGCAGCGCAAGCTGTGCATCAACTTGGTTGCCGCCGCTTCCTGTGCGGGATCAGGCAGCTGACGGTTCGCCAATGCCGGTGTGGGGCCGCTGCCTTGCGCGAACACGGGTGTTGCAAGCATCAGGCATATGAGCGCGAGCATTCTCATTTCGCGGCGTTCACTTTTTCAATCAGCATCGGGACATGTTCGGCCCGGATATCGCCGATATGCTGATACAATATCGTACCGTCACCGCCGATGACATAGGTTTCCGGGACCCCTGACGAGCCAAGCTTAAGCTGAACAGCCATTTCGCTGTCCGATCCAATCCGCCGGAACGGGTTACCGAATTCACTCAGAAATGCGGCAACGTCTTCGGGTCTGTCGCGGATGGCGATGGCATCAATTTCGATACCTGCCTTTTTCAAGGCTTCAAGATAGGGCGCTTCCGCCTTGCAAGGAAGGCACCAGCTGGCAAAAATATTCAGTAGACGGGGCTTTCCCTCGGCCATATCGCCGCTGGCCAATCCTTCGACACCCGCCGTTGCTGCAGGCAATGAAAATGCAGGCAGCTTTTGGCCAATCATCGCCGAATGCACCTGTTCGTCTTTGGGGACGGCTAGGCCGTACATCGCCAGACCACCGATAAAGGCGACCACCGCAAGCGGGATCCACAGAAGCCAGGGCCGGTTCATGTTGTCTGCCACTTGCTTTTAGCAGGCTTTTTCGCGCGCCGGAACATACGGCCAAGCAGCGCAATGATACCACCAACCGCGATTAACATGCCACCATACCAGATAAACGGCACAAAGGGTTTCCACCACAAGCGCACCTGCCAGCGGCCATCACCCTCTTGGTCCGGCTGCGCAATGACGGCATAAAGTTGGCCATTCCAACGCGTCAGCAAGGCCGCCTCGCTCGTTTGCATTTCAGGTCTATAAAACTGTCGTGATTGCGGGCGAAGCACAAACGCACTGCCATTTTTCACCGCCTGCAATTCGCCTTCGATGGCAACCCAATTGTCACCGACAACAGGATTGACGTCGTCGAGCTTCACTTGCCAGCCCGCGATTTCCGCGCTTTCGCCCGGGGCAAGCGCAGTTAATGTTTCTGATGAAAAGCCAGACTCTGCCGCCATGCCGAAAACGCTGACGGCAATGCCGAAATGCGCAATCACCATTCCGAATATAGGCAATGGTGTGCGCAGCAACTTGCGGCCGCGTAAGGGCAGCCACGCGGCGACAGCCAGTGCCAATGACAAGGCAATTCCAAGCAATGGGAACAGTCCAACGTCCGGCGCGAACTTCCACACGGCGATGCCGCTCCACAACAAAATTACAGCGCCCCCGATAAGCCAATATTTTAAGCGTTTGAGATCATCGCGGCGCCAGCGCAGCATCGGGCCAATCAAAAGGGCAAGCATTAACAGAACAGCGATAGGCACCGTTGCCTTGTTAAAATAGGGTGGGCCAACTGAAATCTTGTCGCCCATCGCCTCTGCGGCAAGCGGGTACAGCGTGCCGATGAGCACCACGGCCAGAATAACGCTGAGGAAGATGTTGTTCGCAACAATGCCGCCTTCGCGGCTGATGAGCTGAAACGGCTCGCCTTGCTTGACCGAACCAATGCGCAAGGCAAAAATCACAAACGCAAGGCTGGTGTATATCAGCATCAAAGCAAGGATGAACGCCCCGCGTTCCGGATCGACAGCAAATGCGTGGACGCTCGTCAAAATGCCCGACCGCACCAAGAACGTCCCAGCCATCGACATCGCAAATGCAACGAGCGCCAGCATAATCGTCCACGCGCGCAAAGCGTTTCGGGTCGCAAGGACGCTGACCGAATGCAGAAGCGCGGTCGCCGCAAGCCACGGCAGCAGCGATGCGTTTTCGACGGGATCCCAGAACCACCAGCCACCCCAGCCGAGCTCATAATAGGCCCAATAGCTGCCGGCGGTGATACCGATGGTCAGGAATATCCACGCCGCCAATACCCAAGGCCGCATGGCGCGTGCAAAGGCAGGCCCAACCTGATTTGTCAGCAGTGCGCCCACGGCAAAGGAAAAGGCGATCGAAAGCCCGACATAACCGAAATATAAAGTCGGCGGATGGAACGCGAGGCCAACATCCTGAAGCAATGGGTTCAGGCCATTCCCTTCAATAGGCGCGGGCACAAGACGCTCAAACGGGTTAGATGCGAACAAAAGAAACGCAAAAAAGCCAAGGGCAATGAATGCCTGCACCGCCAGCGTGGCATTGAGCGTCTTGGATTCAATCCGCTTTTCCAGCAGCGCAATCGCAGCGCCGGACACCGACAAAACCGAGACCCACAGCAGCATGGAGCCTTCATGGTTGCCCCATGTCCCCGCAAGCTTGAAAATCAGCAGTTTATCAATGTGGCTATTGCTGGCGACCAACAACACCGACAGGTCGGTTACGTAAAACAGCCACATTAGCGCAAGAAACGCAAAGGCGCATAAGGCACCTTGGACATAGGCCGCGGGCTTGATGAGCGGCACAAGCTGCCCTGCGCCGCCGCGCAACAATGTCATGCCGCCTATAAGTTGAAGCAACGCCATTGCGGCGGCCAGCCACAAAGCGGCAAGTCCTGCCTCTGCCATTATGTTAAAGCCTTCATTTTGAAAGCGTGTCCTTTGTATGTTCTGCTGAAGTCATGTCGATATCCGCCAGTTCTTTGGGCACATAATTTTCGTCATGCTTCGCCAACAAGCTGTCCGCAACAAAGATGCCGTCGGGGCCAAGCCGGCCATCTGCAACCACGCCGGATCCTTCAACGAACAGATCAGGCGTAATACCGCGATAGGCGACTTTTTGCGTTTTATCCTTGTCCTGCACGGTAAAGGTGATGGAAACGCCATCGGGCGCGCGGACGATTGAGCCCTTTTGCACCATTCCGCCAAGCCGAATGGCCTTACCCGGCGCAACATTGGCATTGGCCAAGGTGGTGGGCGTGTAAAAATACGACGCTTCTTCCCGCAGTGCCGCCGCCGCGATGAGGCCAGCCCCTATCAAGGCGAAAACCGAAATCACGGCGAGCAGCAGGCGTTGATGCTTGGGTTTCATGGCTGTTGCCTCAATTCATCTGCCGAAGCCTCTGCACGACGCATGGCAAGATAGCTGGAAATCAACAGCCAGCTCATGCCAATGCCAGTCACAGCGAATGACGCGATAATGAACGGTGCGTGCGGCATCAATAGTCCGCCATCCGGCGCATACGCGCCTCAATCCGCATTTCAGCCAAAGCCGTGCGCATCCGCATCAACACCAACGCGCCGAACAACAGGCTGAAACCCGCGACAGACACAAACAGCGGCACAAGATAGGCTTGATCGATGGAAGAGCCACCCAAGGTGATGCTCGCCTTTTGGTGTTGGCTTTCCCACCAGATGACCGAGCGGTTGATGATCGGAATGTTGACGGCACCGATGATGCCGAAAACGGCGGCAACGCGGCTCGTATCGCCCTTCTCGCTCGACGCGTTCGAAAGCGCGATATACCCAAGATAAAGGAAGAACAGCACCAGCATGGATGTCAGCCGGCCATCCCAGACCCACCATGTGCCCCATGTTGGCCTGCCCCAAATCGATCCAGTGATTAGGCAAATCGCCGCAAAGGTCGCGCCGGGCACCGCAATTGCGCGCGCCGACACACCAGCAAGCGGATGGCGCCAGACCAGCTGAATGATGCTGGCAATGGCAATGCCCGTCCATCCGCCCATACCCAACCAAGCGGCGGGTACATGAACAAATATAATCTTTACGGTATCGCCCATGAGCCGCTCAGTCGGCGTGAAGAACGCCCCCCACAGGCAAGCCCCGAGCGTCAAAGCGATGCCCAGCCACAACAGCCAAGGCGTGAGTGGCTTTGCGATTCGCAAAAAGCGGGCAGGATTGGCGAAACGATGCATAACTCGGCGATGCATCTAGCACCGCCAAAGCGTTACGCCAATGGATTCGGTATCAGCGGCCAATAAGCTTTTGTGCCATATTGTCGGCGACTTCCGCCGGTGTCTTGCCGGTCGAATCACTTTCATTCCAGATTGCCGCCAATCGCCCTGCGATCGCATCGACGCGCCGGTTAATCTCGGCATCGTCGGCATTTTCGATCTGGCGCAGGACGTTGATAATGCCGCCTGCGTTAATGACATAATCCGGCGCATATAAAATACCGCGGTCGGCGAGCATCCGCCCTTCAGGGCCGTTTGCCAGCTGGTTGTTTGCACCTCCGGCAACGGCGCGCACTTTGAGCGCTGCTACACTGGTTTCGGTCAGTACCGCACCAAGCGCGCACGGGCTGAACACATCGGCTTCCACCGTCATAATGGCATCCGCAGCAACACTTTGCCCACCCAATTCACGCGCAAGATCTGCGGCGCGTTGCGCGTCAACATCGGCGAGGGTCAGCTTGGCGCCTTCTTCCGCCAGATAACGGGCGAGCCCGCCACCGACGCTGCCGACCCCCTGAATGGCCACATGGGCGCCATGAAGGTCGTCGGTGCCAAGCGCATGCTTGACCGCTGCCTTGACGCCGAGAAAGACGCCACGCGCCGTATATGGACCGGGATCACCACCCTGGCCCGGAAGTCCCGCAACATGTGGGGTAACCTTGGAAACGGCCACCATGTCCGCTTCGGAAATACCCACATCCTGTGCAGTGATATATTTGCCGCCGAGCCAGTCGACAGCACGTGCGAATGCTTCAAGCAGTTCCTGTGGTTTGGCGCGCTGCGGATTCGCCAAAATGACGGCCTTACCACCACCGGCCGAAAGCCCCGCCAAGGCGTTTTTATAGCTCATACCCCGCGACAGACGAAGGGCATCGGTGATTGCCGCTTGTGAGTCGGCATAATGCCAGAAACGCGTTCCGCCAGCCGCTGGCCCCAAATGGGTCGAGTGCACCGCGATGACGGCCTTGAGACCCGTGGCACGGTCATCAAATACATGGACCGCTTCATGCGAGTCAAAGTCTGGAAAATCCCAAATAGCGGGCATCTCGTCACTCCCAAATGCGGACGAATTCATTTCAACAACGTCGGAATCAAATTACACATCGACGTAATAATATTACGCAATGCGAAAGTCACTCGGATTATGCGGGGGGAATAAATGGGGCGACCGAGGGGTCTTGAACCCCCGACCTCTGGTACCACAAACCAGCGCTCTAACCAACTGAGCTACGGTCGCCATAGCGCCACTAAGGCAGGCGCGTTCCTATATTTTGGCCTTAAGATTATCACATGCCGGGCGTCAACCCGGCACGCTGATTATCTTACTTCTTAAGGCTAAGGCCACCAAAGCGCTTGTTGAACTGCGCAACGCGGCCGCCTGTGTCGAGCATACGGCCCGAACCACCGGTCCATGCTGGGTGCGAAGTCGGGTCAATATCCAGAGCCAATGTGTCGCCTTCCTTGCCCCAGGTGGAGCGTGTTTCGAAGACGGTGCCATCGGTCATCTGCACCTTGATCATGTGATAATCGGGGTGAATATCGGCTTTCATATATAATTCCTTTGTTCAGCGACCGGTTTCCGACCGGAAGCCCTAAATTCGGAAGTGCCGCGCATAGCGGTGGACGCCAGTTATAGCAAGATTCAATTATCCGCGAATGTCATCACGCTGGCGGATCGGCGATCATGGCCATGAATTCGGCTTCCGCCGCGACCTGATCCCCCATCATCGCACGCCCCGCGAATTTGCAAACCCGCGGACGCTTTTGCACAAATTCGACATTCAGATGCAGCAAACAGCCGGGCTCAACTGGTGCACGGAACTTGGCATTGTCGATGGACATGAAATATACGAGCTTACCCGAACCAATCAACCCAAGGCTTTCCATCGCCAAAACGCCAGCCGCTTGGGCCAGCGCTTCGACAATCAGCACGCCGGGCATGATGGGCCGTCCAGGGAAATGTCCCTGAAAGAACCCTTCATTGATCGTTACGGCTTTAATCGCGCTTATACGCTCATCAGGGACAAGCTGTTCAACGCGGTCAACCAGCAACATCGGGTAGCGGTGCGGCAGCACCGACATAACCCGGCGGACGTCATAGTTGCTAAAATCAGCTGCGCTCATTCCGTTTAGCGGCTTTCAGGCTGCGCCGCTGGTGCGGCAGCACGTGGTTGAGCCGCAGCGGACTGAGCGGCTTGCATCTGCGCTGCGTTGTTAAACAACTGCTGAATTTGCTGATACAAAGCGCCAATCTGACGCGACGGACGATAGCCGGCAGGGGGTGTGATTGATGCTGCTGGAATAGCTTTATCCAGTTCAGCGGTAATCGCAGACGTTACGTCAACAGCTTCAGGTGCCCACACAAATGCGTCCGGTGCCAAAATGACGCTGATTTTCTTTGCAGCAACAACCGCCTGCTGGGCCGCTTCATACTTCACAGCGACCTGCTCAACGGCATATAATTGCGCCAAGATAATCGGTTCTTGAAGCGTGTTTATTTCCTTTTGCTTTTCATCAAGCTGCGTCAGCAAAGGGTTTTTCGCCTTAATTGCTGCGTCGAGCTCAGCCTGCGTCAGCTCTTTATCCTTATTCGTATCAAGCTGCACATTGATGCTGTTGATTTCCTGACGCTTCGTCTGCATCTGCTGAACAACGGCTGCGTATTGCGTGCCGATCTGCTGATACGCCGTACCCAGTGCCTTTGAACGGGCAATAGCGACCGATGTTTCGGCTGTTGCAATGCCGGATACCTGAGCCGTTGCAGGAACAGCGATGGCTGTTGCGGACAAAAGAGCTGCCACGATGGCGGTGTTACGAATTTTCATTAGAATTGAGTTCCTACGTTGAATGTAAATAATTTGGTGTCGTCGCCGGGCTCTTTTAGCAGCGCACGGGCAATATCAAGCCGGAACGGGCCAAAGGGCGAGTTCCAGTTTACGCCAAAACCAACCGACATACGCGGCTTCCATGTGTCACCAAAGAACCGCTCTTCGAAACGCAGCGCAGATATGCGCGCGGATCCATCGGCATTGGTGGCGGTGGTTGACGTCTGAAGCGTTCCTGTGGTGTCCACAAAGTAATATAGCGGCGCACCTTGCGAACCATCAGACAATATTTCACGTTGCTGAACCGTCTGCAATATAGGACGGGTCACATCAAAAACCGAACCTACATCGAGGAACAAGGATGGGCGCAGACCCAATTCCCTTGCACCACTGCCCAGCGGAATCTGAAGCTCTGCACGGCCCATATAATAGGCCCGACCGCCGATGGCATCGTCTTGAATCTGGTTCCGGTCTGTCAATGCCTTGTTCACGGCTACGCCATTAACGATGTCGCCTTGAAAGAACACGCGCTGTACCCGTGGACCAACGCCACGAATATCAAACCCGCGCATTTGTGGTTCACCGAGGTAGAAGCGGTCGGTCAAACGGACGTCATCAACGCCCACTGACTCAAGGCCGCGGCTTTCGAGCGGATGGATATATCCGCTCTCAAGTGACAGGCCGAACACAAAGTTCCCAAATGGCTTCCAAAATTTGTCTGCGTTAATGCGCGTTTTGACATATTTAACGCTGCCGCCAAGTCCTGCGAAATCTTGGCTGATACCAAAGCTCTGGCCACGCGTTGGACGGATCCGGTTATCGCGATCATCATATAACAAGGTATAACCCAGCGATGACGTCAGGCGTTTGCCCGTGGCATCACACAGGAACCGGCCAGCGACGATTGGGTCGCACGACGCAGGTAGCGGCCCCGTACCATCTGGGTCAGTGAAAAACGTGTTTTCATCCAACGAGATGTCGTCCTGGCTAAGGCCATAACGTGCCTGGAAATAGATATATTCGTTCACCGGCACACCAATGCGCAGTTGGAACCCGGTGGTTGCCTGCTCATAGGTTGTGTTGCGTTGGTTGTTGAAGAAGTTGAAGCTATTCAAATCGCGGCGAAAAATATCGCCGGACACCGCAATTGAACGGTCAAACAGATATGGTTCCGTGAACCCGATTTCAGCGGACTTCGAGTAAGACGAATATGAGATATTCGTGCGCAATTCCTGACCAACGCCGCGGAAGTTCCGCTGCCTTACGGAACCTTGGAAAATGAAGTTTTCGATGGACGAAAAACCAGCCGAAAGCGACAATTCGCCCGTTGCTTTTTCCTCGACATTGGTCGTCAGCACGATGCGGTCGGGCGCGCCGCCCTGCACTTGCTCGACTTCCAGCTCTTCCTGAAAATAGCCAAGTGACTTGATGCGTTCTGCGGTGCGCTTCACCTGAATGCTGTTAAATGCGTCGCCTTCGTTCAAACGGAACTCGCGGCGAACCACCTTGTCTTGGGTCAGCGTATTGCCGTTAATGTCGATACGCTCAACGAACACCCGCGGCGATTCCGCCACGTTGAAGGTGATACCCATCGTCAGCGTGTCTTTATCGCGCTGGAAATCGGGGTTCACGTCCGCAAAAGCATAACCAAATAGACCAGCGGTTTCCGAGAGGCTTTCGACCGTATCTTCGACCATCTTGGCGTTGTACCAATCGCCCTTTTTCATGCGCAATGTCGCCGTAAGACGTTCGGAATCGAAATCGCGGATTTGGCTTTCAACCTTCACATCGCCAAATTTGTAGCGATCGCCCTCTTCCACCACATAAGTGATGATGAAATCCTGCTTATCGGGGGTTAGTTCCGCAATAGCAGATACCACGCGGAAATCCGCATAGCCTTGCGTCAGATAAAACTGGCGCAGCTTTTGTTGGTCGAATGCCAAACGATCAGGGTCGTAGCTGGTGCCTGAGCTGAAGAAGCGGTAAAAACGCGATTGCTTCGTCACCATTTCGCCACGCAGGTCACCATCGGAAAACTTTTCGTTGCCGATGATGTTGATCTGCTGAACTTTTGACTTGGGGCCTTCGGTGATTTCGAAGACGATATCGACGCGGTTCTGATCCAACTGGACCAGCTTGGGCTCGACCACCGCAGCAAAGCGTCCTTGACGCTTGTAGAGTTCAACGATGCGCGCAACGTCTGCGCGGACTTTCGAACGGGAGTAAATCTGGCGTGGCGCCAATTTGATTTCCGGCTCGATCTTGTCGTTCTTGATGCGCTTGTTGCCTTCAAGAATGATGCGGTTGACCACCGGGTTTTCGCGCACTTCAATAACAACCGCGCCCGAATTGTTGCGCACGGCGACGTCCGCAAATAATTCAGTCGCGTATAAATCTTTCAACGCTTGGTCAGCAGAAGCCTGGGTCCAAAGCTGTCCCGTGCGTAAGCGGATGTAAGACCGGACCGTATCGCCCTCGAGTCGCTGTGTACCAACAACGGTAATGGACTTGATTTCATCGAATGCAGCTGGCGCAGTCGGTGCAGCGGCTGGAGCCGGTGGCGTTGCTTGCGCAAATGCGGGCGTCATTGTACCAGACGCCGCAAGGGCCGTCGAACCCATCAAAAAAATGCCAACGCTTTTGAGGTTGCCGAAAGGTCTACTTTTCATTGTCATCCGATCTGATGTCCGGGCCCCACCGGGAGTTGGCTTATTGCCGCTAAAACGGTTTTGCGTCCCTGCCCCATGCAGCGTCCGCAATCAAGTATACATTGCCTTCAGCCGCTTTCAAAAAGCCCGAAAGACGCGAGGTCATTAAATGTCACCATAAGCATGAACGCCGCGAGCATCGCAAAACCTGCACGAAAAGCCCACTCCTGCACCTGCGGTGTTGCTGGGCGTCTGCGTATCGCCTCAATTCCGTAGAGCAAAAGATGTCCTCCATCGAGCATCGGGATTGGCAGCAAATTGATGAACCCCAAGTTAATCGAGATCAGCGCAGCAAGGCTTATGAACGTCAATATGCCAAGGCTCATCGCTTCGCCGGAAACTTTTGCGATTTTCAACGGCCCACCAAGTTCAGAAAGCGGGCGCCTGCCCGAAATAATCTGCCCAAGGCCAGTCATCTGCTGCCGCAAGACATTACCTGTTTGCAAGACAGCGGCCCACGGCGCCTCCCATATCCCGACTTCACGGACTTCCACCTTGCTGGCGCCAACGCCAATGCGGCCAATACGGTATTCGTTGCCAAAGCGATCAACTTCTTTGACTTCGGCCACGACGGTTTCTTTTACCAACCGCTCGCCATTGCGTTCGATCTCGATGACGGCACGCTCACCGGGGATCATAATGCTCTCATTGGCCATCTGGTTAAAGGTTTCGATGCTGCGTCCGTTAAATTTTAGGACTCGGTCGCCTGGCATCAGGCCCGCGACGGCAGCAGGGCTTTCGGGTTGGACGACGTCCAATACAGGCGGTGTAACGGACTTCCCGAATGCCAGCAGAAAGCCCATGAAGATCAATATCGCGAGCAAGAAGTTTACCGCAGGCCCAGCAAACACGATCAACGCACGCTGCCACAGCGTCTTGGACTGAAAAGTCTGGTTGCGTTCGGCCTCGGGCAGCTGCCGCCAGCTGTCATCGGCTTGGCTGGACGGGTTCATGTCACCTGCGAATTGAACAAATCCGCCCAAGGGCAACAGCCCAATGCGCCACAATGTGCCGCGCTTGTCCACCCTGCCCCAAATTTGCGGGCCAAAGCCGATGGAGAATTTGTCGGCCTTCACGCCGAACCAGCGGCCGACGAAATAATGTCCCAGTTCATGCACAACGACCAAAGACCCGATCAGCGCGATGAACGCGATCAGGGTCAAAAAGATATTGGGTGATTCAGTTGCCACGCGTCAATGTCTCCAATTCGTGCCGCGCATAAATCCGCGCATCTGCATCTATGCTGAACAGATCGTCCAAGTTTGTGGGCGCTGCCGGTGCATAGGCCGTCAATGTTGACTCCACCACATTTGCGATATCCAGAAAGCCAATCTGGCCGTGCAAAAACGCTTCGACAGCCACTTCATTGGCGGCGTTCAGGATGGCCGGCTTCGCGCCGCCTTCGGTAATTGCCGCGCGGGCCAAGCGCAGCGCAGGAAAGCGCACCATGTCGGGCTGCTCGAACGTCAGCTGGCCAATGGTCGCAAGATCCAGCGGCTTGCAGTTCGTGGCCATACGTTCCGGCCATGCCAGCGCGCTGGCGATGGGTATGCGCATGTCTGGCGAACCAAGCTGCGCCAGCGTCGAACAATCGCCATACTCCACCATCGAATGGATGACCGATTGCGGATGAACCAAAATGTCGAGCTTATCGAGCCCGACGGGAAACAGATGATATGCCTCAATCAGCTCAAGGCCCTTGTTCATCATCGTCGCGGAATCGACGCTTATCTTTGCGCCCATGTCCCAATTGGGATGCGCGACCGCCTGCGCCGGTATGACGGTGCGCATCTGGTCAAGCGAGAACGACCGGAACGGGCCGCCGCTTGCGGTCAGCGTGATTTTGCGCACATGTTCCAGCTTGCTACCGGCAAGGCACTGAAAAATGGCATTATGCTCGCTGTCGACGGGCAGTAACGCGGCGCCGGACTGCCGCACCGCAGCCATCATCAGCGCGCCGGCAGAAACCAGCGCTTCTTTATTGGCAAGCGCAACGGTTTTGCCCGTCTGTATCGCGGCCATGGTGGGCGGCAATCCAGCGCAGCCCACGATAGATGCCATCGTCCAGTCGACATCACGCTGAGCAGCTTCAACGAGCGCCTGCGCGCCTGCAGCCACTTCGATGCCAGTGCCTTGCAACGCATCTTTCAGCGCCGGATAGGAAGCCACATCGGCGACCACCGCTAGTTCTGCACCGAATTCGATAGCAAGCTTTGCAAGCGCG
This sequence comes from Sphingomonadales bacterium UBA658, assembly GCA_002299195.1. Lineage (GTDB taxonomy): Bacteria > Pseudomonadota > Alphaproteobacteria > Sphingomonadales > Sphingomonadaceae > Sphingorhabdus_B. Next base: position 187 of record DBOA01000166.1, on the reverse strand, counting down.
GAAGCATTGCCATTGGCGGTCAGGGCAACGACGCGATAGGCATCACGATGCTGACGCACGAGATCAAGGGTGGAGAGCCCCACAGAGCCAGTGGCCCCGAATATCGAAACGCTGCGTGTCATCTCTAACTGCCCATTGCGCTTTGCGAAACGGTGATCAGCCCGGCAACAAATGCGACGGCAATCAA
>DBOA01000170.1:5229-5359 GCA_002299195.1 Sphingomonadales bacterium UBA658 | reverse complement strand
TCGGATATCGACACGTCAAAATCCGCCGCATGGGCGGCAAAATGCGCTTCAATCTGGTCGGCGCGATAATGTGCGTTCACGACAATCTTGCCAACACCGGCATCACGCAAATGATCCAGAACATGATCCA
>DBOA01000170.1:0-4853 GCA_002299195.1 Sphingomonadales bacterium UBA658 | reverse complement strand
CGGCATCATCCGCGTCCCCTTGCCCGCTGCCATGATCATTGCGGTGTTCACATGCTTAACCATGCGTAATGTCTAATGGGCTAAGGATGCGGACTTCAGTGGGAATATGAGTGTCGAACCATTGCTTGACGTTCGCCAGCGCCGGGTGCGCCAAATCGCGCTCCAGCAAGCCCCACATGCGTGGCAGGAAGGACAAATATCGCTCCTTACCATCGCGCTTCCACAGCCGCGTAAATATACCAATAATCTTGGTATTCCGCTGCGCACCTAGCAATGCATAATGCTCATCAAAGTCAGGTCCCGGATTGGCTGCCGTCAGATAATAAGCCAACATGTCTGCCTCACGCTCTGGGCGGACATCGCGCCGCGCGTCTTGCAACAACGATACCAAATCATAGGCAGGATGCCCAACTAGCGCATCTTGAAAATCAATGATGCCTTGTTCTCCGTCATCCAGCAGCATGATGTTTTCGGCATGATAATCCCGCAAGACTGTGACATCTTGGCAAGATGCCAATGGAGCCAGCGCATCAACCCACATCTGGTCAAATACCTTGGCGTCACAGGAAAGCCCCATCGCCGGCATATACCATTCGGTGAGCAACTGCACTTCGCGCAGATAGGTCGCCATGTCATAAGGTTGCGCATCCGCTGCAGGGGTGCCTGCCAATCGCACGATCGTATCAATTGCCGCCCGGTATATCTCGGCCTCATCCGCTGGGTGATCATCCAGATGCTCGCGCATCCTGCGGTCGCCAAAATCCTCCAGCAATACCAGCCCACGCGTCAAGTCCGTGCCGTAAATCTCTGGCGCCCGAAATTGATGCCCCGTCAAATATTGGGCAATGTCGAGAAACGGCTGCGGGTCCTCATGTGGTGGTGGCGCGTCCATCAATATGGCTTTGCCCCGCGTAGCCGAATTCACGCGGAAATAGCGCCGGAAAGACGCATCGCCCGCCACCGGGGATATTTGCGCATCGGTCCAGCCGTGGCGCGTTAAAAATTCGTCCAGTCCAGCGGGCGGAACCATATCAGTTACGGGTGTCATCATTATCCATTTTCAAAGTCAAAATTCTGCTGCCGTCCGCTTGCGGTACGATATCGATTACATGGCTGGGCCGCACATAGCCGCCGCCGAAGCGTTCAGCCCACTCCACCAGCGTGACGCGATCGCTGCGTTCGGCGATGAGCCCTAATTCGTCCAAGTCGTCGATATTGTCCAAGCGATACAAATCGACATGGGCAACGGCAACCAAAACCTCGGGCGGTTCATAGCTATGCACGATGGCGTATGATGGGCTCGCTACTTCGCCTTCAAATCCAAGGCCTGCCAATATGCCTGCGCACAATACCGTCTTTCCAGCGCCCAGCGGTCCGTTGATGGCGACCCAATCTGATGGCGACAATGTCTTCGCCAATGCGTGGCCATATTCCCGCATATCCAAATCACTCGCAATGATCATGACCGCGGCAACACCATGATAACCGTCGTGCCTTCGCCCGGCGCAGAATGCAGCTGCAACGTCCCACCGTGCGATTCGATAATTTGACGCGCCAAAGGCAAGCCTAAACCCTGCGTGATTGAACCGTTGCTATCGGCGTTCTTTGGAACCGCATTGTCCGACGAGACGAGCAGGACGTCTGCCTCGCGCATACCCGGGCGTCGATGCCACATCGGAAGTGGTGCGGCTTCGATTAAGCCAGCCAGTGCCGCAAATGCAGTGCGGGCCTCTTCTGATTCCTGCGTCCTTTTCTCCAGCTCTCGCAAACTATCGGTGGAATCGAAAAACCATAACAACGCTGCGCCATTAGGATAACCAACGACATCGGCGATATTTCCGACAACTGTCAAACACCGTTCGGAACCTTTAATGGCCAACGCAAGGACGAAGGATTTTCCCGTACGCTGGGTCTCGCGCACTTTTGCCTCAAGTGCCGCCGCATCATCTATGGCAAGGCCAGCATCATCATGACCGCCCAAGTCCGAAAACGCTGTCGCTGGTGTTGTCAGGCCAAGCAATCGCGAAAAACGGTCTGGCGCCTCAATTCGCCCATCGCTCCTCACAACGACCGGAAATGCCGGAGCGGTGTCCAGCAGCCTTCGCAGCCGCGACGTCTGACCTAAAATTTTGCGCGATTCATTGCGCAAGGACAGCCCAATCCAGATAGCGACTATGGCTCCGACCAGCCACAGCGCCATTAAAACCCCGATCAGTGCAATTGGCAGGCCAGTGCCTGTCATCGTCATGAAGCCCTTTAATTTACCCAGAACAAGCTAATGCCCAAATGCTTGCGCCGCGCAACGAAAAAAGCCCGCCACGTTTCCGTAGCGGGCTCTTGTTACGTCTCGAAAAACGATGAATTAATAACGATAATGGTCTGGCTTGAATGGCCCTTCGGTCGTTACGCCGATATAATTCGCCTGCTTGTCGGTCAGCTTGGTCAACTTAACGCCAAGCTTTTCGAGATGAAGCGTCGCGACCTTCTCGTCGAGATGCTTTGGCAGAACATAAACTTGGTTCTTATAATTTGCACCGTTGGTCCAAAGCTCGATCTGCGCGAGCACTTGGTTGGTGAAGCTTGCCGACATGACAAAGCTTGGATGTCCGGTTGCACAGCCAAGGTTCACCAAGCGGCCCTTTGCAAGAACGATGATCTGCTTACCGTCTGGAAATTCGACCAGATCCGTGCCGGGCTTAACTTCATTCCAAATGTAATTGGACAAAGCAGAAATCTGGATTTCGCTATCAAAGTGGCCGATGTTGCAGACGATGCTCATGGGCTTCATGTTCATCATATGCTCGGCCGTGATCACGTCGGCGTTGCCCGTTGCGGTGCAGAAAATATCTGCGCGCTGCACGGCCTCTTCCATCGTGACGACTTCAAAACCTTCCATCGCGGCCTGCAATGCGCAGATCGGGTCAACTTCCGTGACCATCACGCGTGCGCCACCATTGCGAAGCGACTGGGCCGACCCCTTGCCGACATCACCAAAGCCAGCAACACATGCAACCTTACCGGCCAGCATCACGTCGGTGGCACGGCGGATGGCGTCAACCAGCGATTCCTTGCAGCCATAGAGATTGTCGAACTTCGACTTGGTAACGCTGTCATTTACGTTGATCGCAGGGAATGGCAGTTCGCCCTTCTTCGCGATTTCGTAAAGACGATGCACGCCTGTCGTTGTTTCTTCCGAAACGCCCTTCAGGTTCTTGACGGTTTCCGTCAAATAACCCGGCTTCTTGGCAACAAATGCCTTCAGTGCGCGCTGGAATTCAACTTCTTCTTCATTTTCAGGCTCACCAAAGGTTTCGCCGCGCTCAAGTTTTGCACCCCAAAGTGCAAACATCGTTGCGTCGCCGCCGTCGTCGAGGATGATGTTCGCCGTGGTGTCGTCACCCCAATCGAAGATGCGACCGACATAATCCCAATAATCGGCGAGGCTTTCGCCCTTAATTGCGAACACTGGAATATTTTGCGCAGCAATTGCCGCAGCGGCGTGATCCTGTGTCGAGAAGATGTTGCACGTTGCCCAACGAACATCTGCACCAAGCGCTGTGAGCGTCTCGATCAGAACCGCAGTCTGAATGGTCATATGCAGCGAGCCGACAATCCGCGCGCCCTTCAATGGCTGCGACGCGCCAAATTCTTCGCGCAACGCCATAAGGCCGGGCATTTCTGTTTCGGCAATGTTTATTTCTTTGCGACCGAAATCGGCCTCATTAATATCGGCAATGACATAATCGTTGAAAGCCACAGGCTTGGTCTCCGGGAGTTTTTTGATCCCCTGCCCTTAGCTGTAGCTTTCAACGAAATCAAATATAAAGATTGCTTTATATGTAATTGCAGCCCGCTATTCCGTGATTTGAGGAACGCAATTTGCGATTGAAGATGAACCGCTACTTGACTTGCCGCAGTGGGTCCCAGAATAAGCGACGAACCCCACATTCAAAAGGAATCAAAATATGAGTATCTCCGTTGGCGACAAAATCCCAGACGTTAAGTTGGTAAAAGCGACTGCCGAAGGCCCGCAGCCCGTCCAGTCTGCAGAATATTTCGCGGGCCGCCGCGTTGCGCTGTTTTCGGTTCCCGGTGCATTCACGCCAACTTGCTCTGCCCGCCACCTTCCCGGCTTTGTTGAAAAGTCTGATGAGCTTGCGGCAAAGGGCATTGATGAAATCGCCTGCACCGCAGTGAACGACGCCTTCGTCCTCGGCGCATGGAACAAGTCTGGCGGATCAGACGCAATCACCATGTTGGCAGATGGCAATGGCGATTTCGCTGCTGCACTTGGTCTTGAGATGGACGGTTCGGCATTTGGCATGGGCAAGCGCGGTCAGCGTTTCTCGCTCGTTGTTAATGACGGCGTCGTTGAGCATGTGAATGTCGAAGCCCCCGGAGACTTCAACGTTAGCTCCGCCGAATATATGCTCGGTCAGCTTTAAGTTTACGAAATCTTGCCCTTTTGGGTATTTAAAGGGAGGGTTGCCCCTCCCTTTTTTTGTTGCGAATATTGGAAATTTCGGTGATGTGTATCCATGCCTAGTGAACAAGCTCAAAACATCATTAATCAGCTCGTTACCGAATATGACGCCTCGGTAAAACGCTTACAAACTGCCCTTGCACATTATTTGAAAGATCGAACGCCGCCTTCGGCCGATCAACGCGCCAGCAATGATTTCTGTTATCCCGAATTGGTCATAACCTACGCCGGTAAACAGCGCGAGACGCAGTCGAACCTTGCATTTGGCAAGCTTGAAAAAGTCGGAACATTCCGGACCACATTTACCAAGCCAGATTTGTTTGCCGACTATATCGGTGAGCAACTCGATCTGCTGATGGAACAATATGAG
>DBOA01000217.1 GCA_002299195.1 Sphingomonadales bacterium UBA658 | reverse complement strand
TTCGCACGGCGTTCGATCAATGCGGTCGCATCACTCTTTGCGCGGGCCACAATCTGCTTCGCTTCAGCTTCGGCAGAGGCTTTCATCGCATCGGCATCACGCGCCGCCTGCTTTGCCTTTGCTTCATACTCGACCTTGATATTTTCAGCTTCGGCACGCAGCGCGGTTGCTTGGTCCAACTGCTGCTTAATGCCGGCAATTTGTCCGTCCAATGCGCCAGCGATCATCGCGGGCACTTTTTTCCAGATTGCCAAGATGATGACTGCAAGCATGGCCAAAGCCACCAGCATCGAGGCGTCAAAGCCAAGAGCCGAAGGCGTGACATGCTCTTCTGTGCCGCCATGTGCTTCGGTCGAAGCGTGCGCAGCGGGCGCGGCGGTTTCAGCGGTAGGCGCTGCAGCGGGTGCGGCGACGTCTGCTGCTGGAGCAACGGCGGTTGTTGCCACTGCTGTGTCGGTGGATGCTGCTGGATTAGCCATTGGACATTACCGCCTTCACTGCTTTTGCGGCCTGCGCCGGGGTAACTTTCGCGCCCGAAACCTTGGCAACGATGTCCGCAGCGGCGTCCGCAGCCACGGTTTCGATACTGGCCATTGCCTTGGCTGTTGCAGCCGAAAGCGCGGCTTCCGCAGCGGCGAGCTTTACGCCCACTTCCGCATCGGCTTTCGCCAAACGGGCATCCGCGTCTTTTGCGCCTTTTGCTTTCGCATCGCTTGCTTTGGCTTGGGCAGCAGCCCGCGCAGCAGCAAGTCCTGCTTCGCCACTATCCCCCAAATCATCCGCTTCGGCACGCGCAAGCTCGGCAGCCGCAAGGTCGTCCGCAATCTTGCGATTACGTGCGTCCATCGTTGCTTCCACTTTTGGCAACATGCCATGACCGATCGTAAAATAGACCAAGCCAAAGACAATCATCAGCCAAAAGAACTGTGATGCATAAGTTTCAAGAATCTGGGCAATTTGTGGCATATTACGCGCTCATCCTATTGAGGAAATGCCCCGGCGGATGCCGGGGCGAAACCGTCAATTAGGCAACGAAGATCAGGATCATCGCGATAACGAACGCGAGCAGACCAAGAAGTTCGACGGCGGCGAAGCCGATGAACAGACGGCCCTGCTGGCTGTCAGCTGCTGCTGGGTTACGCAACGCGCCCTGAAGGAACGAGCTAAAAACGTTACCAACACCGCCAGCGGCGATACCGGCACCAATTGCTGCCAGACCGGCACCGATCATTTGGGCTGCTTCTGCGTCCATGATAATAACTCCTGTTAAAAATAAAACTTAGTGGTTGAAATCTTAGTGCAAATTGACGGCGTCGTTGATGTACAGCGACGTCAAAAGTGCAAAAACATACGCCTGAATAGCACAAACGAGCAGTTCAAGCAGGGTAATACCAATCATCAAAACAAAGGCTGGGAAGCTGACAATCATCGGCACCCAAGCGGCTTCTGCATTCAGACCGTTGATCACAAATCCGGCAAGCACCTTCATCATGATGTGGCCTGCGGTCATCGCGACGAACAAACGCAGCGCAAGGCTGAATGGACGGATCATGAATGAGAACAATTCAATGACCGGGATCAGCCAGAGCAACCACCATGGCGTGCCATGCGGAACAAACAGGCTGAAGAAATGCAGGCCATGGCGCCAGAAGCCGACGACCAATACGGTGCCAAAGCTGAACAGCGCCAGCACGGCGGTGACGGTCAAGTGGCTGGTAATAGTAAAGGGATGCACGCCGGGGACGATACCGAACGGCATCATGCCCATGAAGTTCGCCATCAGGATGAACATGAACAACGAGAACACTAAAGGCACATATTTCTTGCCTTCGGGACCGACATTTGCGGTCAGCATGTTGTTGATGAAGCCCGTGACGCCTTCGACAGCCATTTGCCAGCGGCCGGGGACCATTTCGCGCTTCATTCCGCCCGCCATGAACACCCAAAGCGCGCCAAGGACAAGCACCATGAACAAGGATGAGTTGGTGAAGGAGACGTCGTAACCTGCAAGGTTAAGCTGCGCGAGCGGCTCAATCTTGAACTGGTACATCGGATCGATTTTGCCGCTTTCGCCTGCCACGTTCACTACCCTGTTATATACACGTCAAGCGCCCGGTTTAGTCCGGACGCTCTGCTGAAATCTTTATTATATTCCTGAAGGCGACTGCAATGCCCAAGAACATGCAGGTCAACAGGAGCGCAGGTGCGATACCCAGCCAGCGGTCCAAGACCCAGCCAACCAAAGCACCACCAGCAGGACCCGCGATCAACTCGGTTAAAACCCTGTTTCCTTGCCGCATTCCTTTGGCTGGAACCTGATCTTGACCTGAGCGTTCTGCTTCGGCTTTCCGCGCCGCTTTCAGCTGCATATCTAACGACACGAGCCGGGCGTCACTTTTGCCTTTGCCATCCTGCCCGGAATTGTCCGACATCATGTGATTCCATCCAAATAAACACACGGAACCGCCACGCAATCGGGGCAACCCCGCCTAGGCATCGGCGCTTTAGGAGAGCGTCTGCGCCAAGTCAACAGCGCGTCGCCAAGAATGTTGCGTCGCAATAGACAAAGCCGAAGCATCGCTGCGCCGGTCCGCTATTTTCGTTCGGGCGATGCGCTTGTATATTGGTCGTCCTGAACATGTTTCAGTTGTTACGGACGAAACGGGTCTCATTCAGATGCGCTGGCTTCGCGTCAATCGACTTGCACCCGTCACAAAAATCACCAAAAAGAGCATTATCGCAAAAGGACAGTGCTGATGGCGGACGGCGCGGATAAAATCGAACATCATGGCACCGGCCACCGCGCGCGTCTGCGCAAGCGGCTTTTTGAACAGCAAGGCGAAGGCCTGCACGACCATGAGCTTGTGGAATATCTGCTCGCACTGGCGATTCCGCGCCGCGATACAAAGCAAATCGCCAAGGATCTGATCGCGCGTTATGGCAGCCTCTCGGCCTTGTTAACGGCCGATGCCGACAGCATCATGCGCGAAAAGTGGATGGGCGAAACAAGTGTCGCTGTACTGAAAATCGTCCAAGTGGCGGCCTTACGTCTTTTGAGCGCACCCGTCCGCGAGATGCCGATTTTGTCATCATGGCAGGCGTTGCTGGACTATCTGCGTGCCGACATGGCGCATCTGACCATTGAGCGCGTGCGGACCTTATATCTTAACAGCAAAAATATGCTGATCCGCGATGAGATCGCGAGCGAAGGTTCCATCGATCAGGCGGCGATTTACACCCGCGAAGTTATCCGGCGCGCGATGGACTTGGGGGCTGCGGCCATCATCCTTGTCCACAACCACCCAAGCGGCGATAGCAGCCCCAGCCGGCAAGACATTGCCATGACGCGGGACATTGCGGACGCGGGGCAGAAGTTCGGTATAACCGTGCATGACCACATCATTATCGGCAAAGACGGCTTTTCCAGCATGCGGAGCGCCGGGCTAATTTAAAGATTTAGCGGGTGGAATTATTGCCGCGGCTACCCCATAGCCGCAACATGACCTCCCCAGCTTCTGCAAAAAAATCCATCGGCCCGCGCGAATTGACCATCATGATGGCATCGCTGATGGCGCTGAACGCGTTGGCCATTGATGCAATGTTGCCGGCATTTCCCGCCATGGCACAGGGGCTGAAGGTTTCCGATCCCAACCAGATCCAATATATTATTTCGGTCTTTCTGGCCGGCACCGGCATTGGCGCGTTGATCTATGGTCCGCTGTCTGACCGCTATGGCCGCAAGCCAATATTGCTGATCGCCATCATTGGCGCCGCTGTGTTTTCGCTCGCCTGTTCGATTACCCCGGACTTTGAAATGATGCTGGCGATGCGTTTCGCGCATGGATTGCTCGCCGCTGCAATGGGCGTGCTGGTCATCTCCGTTATCCGGGACCAGTTCGAAGGCGACGCCATGGCGCGGCGGATGTCGACCATATTCCTTATTTTCATGATCGTGCCGATCATCGCGCCAACCATCGGGCAAATGGTCCTATTGTTTGCAGGCTGGCGGGTGATATTCGATCTGATGGCGTTCATGGCCGTGGCGGCGGCCATTTGGGTATATCTGCGCCTGCCCGAAACACTTGCGCCCGAAAATGTCATTCCGATTGAACCCCGCGCGCTGGCCAAGGCATGGAAAGTCGTCGTCCTGCACCGCAACGCTGCGGGATATATGATTGGCGCCGGCATCGTTCAGGGCGCTTTGTTCGGCTATCTCAACAGCTCGCAGCAGATGTTCGACAAGGTATTCAACGCCGCCGACTTTTTCACCATTGGCTTTGCCATCATTGCCATTGGCATTGCTGTGTCGAACTTCACCAATGCGCGGATTGTCGAACGCTTTGGCGCGCGCCGCGTCTCGCACACCGCGCTTTTGACTTTCATCACCCTTGGCGCGTTGCAATTGCTCGCGGCGCAATTCGCGCCCAAGTCGATGCCGTTGTTCCTATTGTTGCTGACGGGCAATATGGCGATGGTTGGGTTTATCGGCTCCAACTTTTCGTCGATTGCGATGACGCCCTTTGGCCATGTCGCGGGCGCTGCGTCATCATTTCAGACGTTCGTGCGCACGGCCTTGGCTGCCTCGCTCGGCGCTATCATCGGACAGCAATTTGACGGCAGCGTCTTTCCTGTCGCGCTTGGTTTTCTGGGCTGCGGGCTTGCCGCGCTGATATTGGTTCTATGGTGCGAAAAGGGAAAGCTCTTTACGCGTCCCGGCACGACCCAACCTATTCCCGCCACCCCCCGCAGCTAGGGTCTTGACCCTAGGCAAAGAAAAGGGGCGCCGAAGCGCCCCTGCCCTTTTGCATTATGGCGGTAACCTTAGTCTACAACTGGACCAGGGAATTCCCCCATATCCGGTGCGTCGTCCGTCAACTGGTCATGCTGCAGGTTTGAATTGCGCATGCCATAAACGAAGTACAGCACGATGGCACCGATCAGGAAGTACACAAAGAACATCAGCACATTGTAAGGCACTGTCGTGATCAGATACAGGCATGACAAAATGCCTAGTATCGGTGTCAGTGGGTAGAATGGTACCGAAAAGCCACGTGGCAGATCAGGCGCTGCACGGCGCAGATACATGACCGACAGGCAGACGATGGCAAAGGCTGCCAATGTGCCGACCGAGGTCATGTCACCCAGAACGTTGATGTCGAAGAAGCCTGCTGCAACCGCCGTGATCGTACCCACCAACAATGTGTTGATATAAGGCGTGTGGAACTTTGGATGCACCTTTGAGAAGATCTTCGGCAACAGGCCGTCACGGGCCATGGTGTAGAAGATACGCGTTTGGGCGTACATCAGCACCAGAACAACCGACGTCAGACCAATGATTGCGCCGACCTTTATGGTTTTGGCCAACCAAGCCCATTGTGCACCAAAGCTGTCGACAACGACCGCGACAGGATCTGGCACGTTCAATGTAGCATAAGGTACAAGCAAGGTCATGATTGCAGCCACCAGCATATAGATGACGGTGCAGACAATCAGCGAACCGATGATACCAAATGGCATGTCGCGCTTAGGGTCCTTGGCTTCCTGACCAGCAGTCGAGACAGCTTCAAAACCGATATAGGCAAAAAAGACGATCGATGCGGCACGCATGATGCCGTCGACACCGAATTCACCGTCGCCGGTGTTTTCCGGGATAAAGGGCGTCCAGTTCGTCGCCAACAGTTCAGGCAGGTTGGATAGGACGATATATCCGCCAACGAGAATGAACGCAGCCAGAACGCTGACCTTGACCGCAACGATGATGTTGTTGACCTTAGCCGATTCCGACACACCCACCATCAACAACAGCGCCAGCGACATGCAGATGAGGAATGCTGGCAAGTTGAAGATTGCGGTGACAGCAACGCCATCAACCAACAGGGGCGCACCGTCACGCATAACCGCATGTCCGGTTGGTCCGGTAAATTGCGGCGGGATGACAAGGCCGAAGTCCGCCAGCAGGCTGACGACATATCCGCCCCAGCCGACCGCCACCACCGATGCGGCCAAGCCGTATTCGAGTAGCAGCAACGCGCCCATGATCCAGGCGACAAATTCACCCAATGTGGTGTAGCTGTAGGTGTAGGCCGACCCGGAAACAGGCAGCGTTGACGAAAGTTCGGCATAGCAAAGGCCTGCAAAAGCGCAGACCAAGCCAGCAACGACAAAGGACAGCATAACAGCAGGTCCGGCATGCAATGCAGCGGCACTACCCGTGCGAACGAAAATGCCCGCACCAATGATGCACCCAACGCCCAAAAGCAGAAGGTTCCACTTGCCCAACGAACGCTTCAGTTCGCTGTTGGCCGACTCTCTTTGTACTTGTGCGATCGTTTTGCGCGCGAACATGCGCTGCATCACGGATTGCTGCTCAATCGCCATCATAATCTCCCCGATGGATTTCGTATCGCGCGGAACCTAACCTCTTAAAGTCTCCGCGCAACTGAATTTCATCGCATAAGCATCGGTCCGAGCGGTTTTCCACCAAAAATATGGACATGCAGGTGCGGAACCTCTTGATGCGAATCCATTCCGATATTGGCGAGCAAGCGATATCCGGGTTCGACCAGACCCAATGCGCGCGATACTTGGCCGACAGCGCGCACAAAGCCGGCTATTTCCGCGTCGCTGGCTGTGGCGCTGAAATCGTCCCAGCTTACATAAGCGCCTTTGGGAATGACGAGGACATGCGTCGGTGCCTGCGGATTGATGTCGTGAAAGGCAAGCGCCCAGTCATCTTCAAAAACCTTTTTGCAGGGAATTTCCCCGCGCAGGATTTTGGCAAAGATATTCTGGTCATCGTAAGGCAATGTCGGATCAATCGGCATCTTATTCTCCAGAAATGTCGCGCGCGGCCTTTTCCACCAGGCCGGATACGCCTTCCCTGCGATCGAGCTCGGCGAGAACATCTTCAAATGCCACCCCACCCTCGGCGAGCAAGATCATGAGGTGGAAAAGCAGGTCTGCCACTTCAGCGGTCAGCTGGTCGGCATCCCCCGACAGCGCCGCGATGATCGTCTCGGTCGCTTCTTCGCCAACTTTCTGAGCGATTTTGCCGCGCCCTTTGGCGAATAACGACGCCACATAGCTGCTATCGGGCGCAGCGTTCGACCGCTGGGCGATTGTGTGTTCAAGTCGTGCAAGCGTGTCGCGCATCAAATGTCCTTCTGCAGGGCGATAACCATGGCCTTGTCCTCTGCGGGTATCAACCCTTCCAAAACGCGCCAGAAACCTGTGACCGATTCCTGCCCTGCCGCGGCATAAGCGGACGCAAGGCTGGTGCGCAGTGCATCAAATAGCTGCGCTTCAAAGCGGACACCCTCTGCAGTCAAACGCAGCAGCTTCTGCCGCCGGTCGACCACGCCCGTGCGCGTTTCCACCAACGCTTTCTCCGCCAAGTCGGTCAGCACCCGGCCCAAAGACTGTTTCGTGATCGCAAGGATTTTGAGCAATTCGCTAATCGTCAGGTCGGGTTGGCGGGCGATGAAATAGAGCGCGCGATGGTGCGCGCGGCCGAGGCCATGCTCTGCCAATCCGTCGTCTATAGCGCGCGTGAGCCGCGTATAACCGAAAAACAAAAGCTCAACGCCGCGCCGCACCTCATGCTCGCGCAGAAACAAGGGTGACGCCGTCGTCGCAGCAGATACAGAAGATGGGGCAGCCATATTGACGTATCTAAGCCCAGCCCATAGGACGAAGCAAGACCCTAACTGACGAGAGCAACTATGACGTCCGGCGCATTTCCATTTGAGGCAAATCCAAACCCCGTTGATATAGCGGAACGGACTGCGCGGCTTGTTGATCCCGGTTTTGGCCGTGTGTTTACAGATCATATGGTCAACATCCGCTATTCGGACGCCAAAGGTTGGCATGATGCGAAAGTCGGTCCGCGTGCGCCGCTCACACTCGATCCGGCAACCGCTGTGCTGCATTATGCGCAGGAAATATTTGAAGGTCTAAAGGCCTATCGACTGGCAGACGGCTCGATGGCGCTGTTTCGCCCTGAACAAAATGCCCGCCGTTTCCAGCGGTCGGCCAAGCGCCTTGCCATGCCCGAACTGCCTGAAGAAATGTTTCTGCAGGCATGCCGCCAACTGGTTCAAGTCGACAAGGACTGGTTTCCGCCGGTCGATGGCGGGTCGATTTATTTGCGCCCCTTCATGATCGCCAGCGAAGTGTTTTTGGGCGTGAAGCCATCGGCGGAATATCTGTTCATGGTCATCGCGTCATCGGCCGGGAATTATTTCAAAAGCGGCGCACCGGCGATTTCGATTTGGGTATCGGAACAATATACCCGTGCCGCACGCGGCGGAACGGGCGCGGCAAAGTGCGGCGGCAATTATGCCGCCAGCCTTGTCGCCCAATCCGAAGCTATTCGCCAGGGCTGTGACCAGGTCGTCTTTCTGGACGCCGCCGAACATCGCTGGGTCGAAGAACTTGGCGGTATGAACCTGTTTTTCCTATTCGACGACGGTTCATTGCTGACACCGCCAACCGACGGTACGATATTGGAAGGCATCACTCGCGATTCGGTTCTCACGCTTGCCCGCGCGCAAGGTTTGAACGTCCGTGAGGAGCGTTATGCGATGGACCAATGGCGCGCAGATGCCGAATCCGGACGGCTCGTTGAAGTGTTTGCTTGTGGCACTGCAGCGGTCGTGACCCCTGTTGGCACAGTGAAATCCACCCAAGGTGACTTCACCATTGGCGCCGGCGGCGCGGGGCAAATGACCCAGCAAATCCGCACAAAACTTGTGGATATCCAACGCGGAGTGGCAGCAGACACGCATGGTTGGGTGCAACGCATCGATTAAGCTGTTGCGCTACGAGATTCGCACGATATAAGCCGCGCACATCGGCCAGATTGCTGGCTTGCTGGGGCGTCGCCAAGCGGTAAGGCAGCGGCTTTTGATGCCGCCATTCGCAGGTTCGATCCCTGCCGCC
>DBOA01000097.1 GCA_002299195.1 Sphingomonadales bacterium UBA658 | reverse complement strand
AGATGGTCATAACCCATCAGGATATGTTCAACGCCTGTGATGAAATATGTGCGGGCAACCTGCCACCTGTCCGGCCGTTGCGCTATCGTCGCTTGGGGATTTGACGGTGTAAGCCGTGCAGCCTGCGTCACGCCGCGTGCCGACTGATAACGCAGCAACGCGTCAGCGGCCATATTCTCCATACCGTCTAGGCGGACTGTGCGACCCGCCAACGGCGCTTTGCAATTGATAGCCCAACGCACCAAAAGTGCCGCGCCGTCGACGCTGCGTTCAGGGGGTGTCGAAACACAATCGTTCGGAAATGTGGGTGTTACCCCCGTTGCGAGACCCGGCTTGATGGGTGCTTTCCACGTGACATCATATTGGTGCGCATTTGGCGCGCTACCAACCCGCTCGCGCAATTCCAAATAGCCGGGTTGCAAATCATCGGCCTGTGCGGGCGAGAGGCCGGCCGCAAGCATGATTAAAAGAAGCAGTCGGAATATCATGGCTTGGCAATGCGAATGTCATATCCGTCAAGCAACGCCTGATATGCGGCGGCTTCACGCTTGCTCTGGGTCTCGGCGCGCCAGTCGTTCGATACGCGCCGCCGGACAGCTGACAAGGCTGGCGTCCCTGCTGCAACAACATTGCGGACGCGGACGGCGTGCCAGCCAAAGCCTGAACGCACCGGACCAGACCATTTTCCTTGCGGGGCATTGCGCAGATTATTGGCAAAATCATCGCCGAATTGCCGCGATACGCTGTCCCACTCGGCGCTCTCCATGCTTTGGGGAACGCTCAATGCTTGCGAGGGCGGTGTTTTTCCCTGGAGCATCGCCCGCATAGAATCTTGCGCCACATTTTCATCTTCGCCCAAAAACTGTTGGTCAAAACTGAACGCGTGTTTCGCAGCATAAAGGGATTTTTTGGTGTCGTAATAACGCTGGAGCTCGGCATCGGTCGGTTCCATATTCTGGATTTCCGCGGTCGCCAGAAACTCCATTTTGGCGCGCAAACGGCGTCGGATAATCGGGTCGTCCACGTCAAGCCCAAGCCGCATAGCCTCGCGGACGTAAACTTCTTCTTTGATGTAATCGCGGATCAGGCTGTCAAGTTGCTGCGCGCTCGGTGGGCGCTGCCACGTCTGTTCCCATTGGGATGCAAGCCGCGCGACTTCCTCTTCGTTAATCGTAATGCTTCGGTCCAGACTGTCGCTGGAACCGAACTGGCTCATCAGCAGGAATAGCACTGAACCTGCGGCCAAAAAATGTGCCAGCGGCTCTCGAATGAAACGGCGCACCCAAATATCCTTCATAAAATAGCGACCCCCCGACCTGGGCGTTCCACCATGATCATTGGCGTTTCGCCTTCCGGCGTTTTATACGCGGCAGAAATAGCTGCACGGACTTTATCGACGCGGGCCGCCGGCATGACCGCGACACAGGCGCCACCAAAGCCGCCACCCGTCATCCGTGCGCCGCCCACGGGACCAATCGCGTGTTGCAACAGCGCGACCAGTTCATCGATGGCGGGAACGGTAATTTCGAAATCGTCGCGCATCGATGCATGGCTTTGCGCCATCAGCGCCCCAAGCGTGGTTAGATCATTTTTCGCAAGCGCGCCCGCTGCATCCAAAGTCCGTTGGTTCTCGGTAATCACATGGCGTGCCCGTGACGTCGTGATGTCATCAAGCCCCGCCGCCGCAAGCATATCAAGGTTCGCATCACGCAGCGCGGCGACACCCATCGCTTTGGCGGCCGCCTCACATTGACGGCGTCGTTCGTTATAGTGCCCGTCGACGAGACCACGTGTGACGCCGGAATGCACAATCATGATGGCAATATCATCGTGCACGGGTGCATCGGTCAGTTTAAGGCTTCGGCAATCGATCAAGAGCGCATGGCCAGCTTTGCCTTGGGCAGAAATGAGCTGGTCCATGATGCCGCATTTTGTGCCCACAAAGTCGCATTCCGCACTTTGCGCGATTTGCGCGAGGCGCGTGTGGTCAATCTCGATATTGGCCAGAGCGAGCATCGCTTTGCCGACAGCGACCTCAAGCGACGCCGATGACGACAGGCCCGCGCCTTTGGGCACATTGCCTGCGATAGCAATGTTCGCGCCGGTAAGTGCATGCCCCGCATTTTGCAGCGCCATTATCATGCCGCGTATATAATCGGCCCATGGCTGTTCTGTGTTGCGTTCGATGGACTGTTTGAGGTCGAACGTATCCACCGCGTTGTCAAAGTCCACAGCAACAATATGCACAGCATTGTCGTCACGTCGGCTGGCGGCAACGATTGTCGAGGGGCCAATTGCGCAGGGCAGAACAAACCCTTGATTATAGTCGGTATGCTCGCCGATCAGGTTCACCCGTCCAGGCGCGCGGGCGACCAGATCAGGCGCTGACCCAAATCCTTGGGCAAAGGCCGCACTGACCTTGTCATATAGCCCCTTGTCGAGCGGCGTCATGCTTTGGCCCGATAATGGATTTTGCTTTGCGCCCGCAATTGTTCGGCCGCCGCTTCGGGCGTCAGATCACGCTGCGCTTCGGCCAGCATCTCATATCCCACCATGAACTTGCGCACGCTCGCCGAACGCAGCAGGGGCGGATAAAAATGGGCATGCAGTTGCCAGTGCGGGGCGTCGGGCGTTGCGCTTGGCGCGCCATGCCACCCCATCGAATAAGGAAAGCTTGTCTTGAACAGATTGTCGTAAGCGGTGGTGACCGCCTTCAGTATGTCGGCTAAGTCTTGGCGCTGTGCGGAGGTCAGCGC
>DBOA01000050.1 GCA_002299195.1 Sphingomonadales bacterium UBA658 | reverse complement strand
CGCTATTTCCAAATCGCACCATGTTTCCGCGATGAAGACCCGCGCGCTGACCGTTTGCCGGGCGAATTTTATCAGCTCGATCTGGAAATGAGCTTCGTCACTCAGGAAGAAGTTTGGGACACGATGGAGCCGGTGATGGCTGGCGTGTTTGAAAAATTTGCTGATGGCAAAACCGTCACGCCTGCAGGCCAATTCCCACGTATTCCGCATGCTAAGGCAATGCTGGATTACGGCACCGACAAGCCCGATTTGCGCAACCCCCTGATCATTCATGATGTGACCAGCCATTTCACCAAATCGGGCTTTGGCCTGTTTGAACGCATCGTCGAAGGCGGCGGCGTTGTCCGCGCTATCCCCGCGCCAAAGACAGCGGAGAAGAGCCGCAAATTCTTTGACGACATGAATGAATGGGCACGCAGCGAAGGCCATGCTGGCTTGGGTTACGTCACCCGCAAGGCTGGCGAATTTGGCGGCCCCATTGCCAAGAACCATGGCGACGAAGGCATGCAGGCGCTGTACGACGCCATCGGCCTTGGTCCCGACGATGGTTGCTTCTTTGCTGCGGGCAAGGAAGATCAAGCGGCCAAGCTCGCGGGTGCCGCGCGCACACGCACGGGTGAGCAGCTTGATCTCATCGAAAAAGACGCATTCCGCTTTTGCTGGATCATCGACTTCCCGTTTTATGAATGGAGCGAGGAAGACAAGAAGGTCGATTTTGCGCACAACCCGTTTTCGATGCCACAAGGTGGCCTCGAAGCCCTTCAGACGCAGGATCCGCTCACCATCAAAGCCTATCAATATGATATGGTCTGTAACGGCTATGAGCTCGCCTCGGGCTCCATCCGGAACCAGCATCCCGATCTGATGGTGAAGGCGTTTGAACTGACTGGCCTGACGCAGGCTGATGTTGAGGATCGTTTTGGCGGCATGTACCGGGCATTCCAATATGGTGCCCCACCACATGGCGGCATGGCCGCTGGCGTTGACCGGATGGTCATGTTGTTGTGCGGTGTGCAGAATCTGCGCGAAATCACTTTGTTCCCGATGAACCAGCGTGCGGAAGATTTGCTGATGGGCGCACCGTCACCTGCCGAGCATAAGCAATTGCGCGAGTTGAACATTCGCGTCGTGGAACAGCCGCCCAAAGCTTCATCGTAAAGCATAAGCCGACGCCATTACGCTGTCCCTTTTGGGGACAGCGTTTTGCTTTGTCTTGTTTAACGGCTGAATAGGTGCTGCAATCGCCCTATGGCGATTGATCTTTCAAATTATGAGTCCGGTGAAAAATATGAAGGTACCTACGATGAGGACCTGAAAGCGCTGCAGGGCCGTCTTTCGCGGCTGCAGTCGCTGCACATATTGCACAATGCGCGCACGCTGATCGTGATTGAAGGGTGGGATGCGGCTGGCAAGGGCGGCGCAATCAAGCGTATGACCGCGACGCTCGATCCGCGTTATTATCATGTCTATCCCGTTTCAGCGCCCACTGCGGAGGAAAAGGACAAGCATTTCCTTTGGCGCTTTTGGAACAAGCTGCCCGGTAGCCGGGAAATCAGCATATGGGACCGCAGCAATTATGGCCGTGTGCTGGTCGAGCGCGTTGAAAAATTCTGCAGCGAGGCAGAATGGCGGCGCGGCTATGACGAGATTAATGAGTTTGAGTCGCGACAGGGCGAAATCGGCACGAAAATCATCAAGCTGTTCTTCCATGTAACACAGGAAACGCAGGATAAGGTGCTGATGGAGCGGCTCGGAGATCCCGCGAAGCGCTGGAAAGTCACCGCAGAGGACTTTCGAAATCGTGAACGGCGTGCGGACTATATGGATGCGCTGGCGGACATGTTTAAGCGCACGCATACGCGCTGGGCCCCATGGACCGTTATCGACGGCAATAACCAGAAAGCGGCACGGATCGCTGCACTAAAGCATGTTGTGGAGTCGCTTGAGGCAAGTGTTCCGCAGAATTTCCCCGATGCCAACCCCAACATTGTCGCACTGGCCGAAAAGACATTCGGCTATTCCCCTATTGGATAGGCGATCCCGACGACTTCCCATTCTTTGGGGCCGGTTGGCAAGGTTACCGTTTTGACATCGCCCACGCGCGCACCGCGCAGGGCGCAGGCCAGCGGTGCGTTCCATCCGATGCGGCCATGGCTTGCATCTGCCTCGTCATCGCCGACCAACGTAATGACGCGCTCCACATCGTCGATATCGGCCAACGTAACGGTCGCGCCGAAAAACACGCGGTCTCGGTCTTCCTGCTTCGACGGGTCGAGGACCTTTGCAACTTTCATTTTCTTGGAAAGCTGGCCGAGTTCACGGTCGATTGCCCGCAGCTTCTGCCGGCCGTAAATATAGTCGCCATTCTCGCTTCGGTCGCCATTGCCCGCAGCCCAATGGACGATTTCAACAACCGCTGGCCGTTCGACAGCAAACAATTGTTCATACCGCGCGCGCAAGGCTGCGAATCCGGCAGGGGTAATCGGGTTTGTGCGCTCCACGGCGCCTCTATGTCACCCCGGGGTTGATTTGCCCAGATATGTGCTGAGCGGCGTTGCCGACCGCACGCGCGCGCGTTCGGGGTGGAGATGATCGTACATCACCGCATTTTCCAGCACGCGGTAAACATAATCGCGTGTCTCGCTCAGCGGGATTTTTTCGATCCATTCCATCATGCCGATGCTGCCCGTACGTGGATCTCCATAAGCCTTAAGCCACTTGTTCACATTACCTGGACCGCCATTGTATGCGGCAATTGCGAGGGGGTAGCTTCCGTCAAAATAATTCAGCATGCGTTCGATATATGTCGCGCCAAGGGCGATGTTGTAATCTGTATCGACCGTCAACGCTTCGGGGCGATATGCCATCGCGATTTTGTCCGATGTTTCGCGCGCGGTGCCTGGCATCAGCTGCATCAGGCCACGTGCACCTGCGTGGCTGACGGCTGCCCGGTCAAACTGGCTTTCCTGCCGCATGATTGCATGGGCAAGCGTCCATGTCTGGTGATGCGCGGCGGGAACATTGACAGTTGGGTAGCTGTTCCCCAAAAGTTCGGGAATACCGGCCGATCGGGCGCTGCGACCCGCCATCACCGCGAGGTCGGGACGGCCCAATTTTTGGGAAAGGCCAATGGCTATGGCAAAGTCATCCGTATCCTTGGCATTTCGGGCAATGGCCCTGAAGAAATTGCTTTGGTCCTTCCAACTACCATATTTGCGGGCGAGGGCTGCGGCCAAATAGACTGCCGGTACATCGCCCTCCGCCAAAACGGGTGCGGCGGGGGTGATGCGCGGTACTGGGGGCAGGGGGCGCCGCAACTGTTCAAGCGACAACTGGCCAAAAAAGCTCTCATAATAAGCGGCAGCTTGTTCATGATAGCGCGTGGCCGACGCTTGGTCTCCGGCTTTTGCCGCAGCTTTGCCAGCAAAGTGTAAGCCTTTTGATCGGGTCTGCGCCGATTTTGCAGCGGACGCATAGCGTTCGAACATCGCAACAGCGTCACCCGGGCGGCCAAGCCTTTCCATCGCCGTTATGCCCGCAAGCCATGTCAGGCTGGTATAGCGATCACGTGTGGTGATATCTTGATCGACCATGACAAGGCCGCGCGGCGTTGCGTCGTCAACGCGTGACGCTATGCGGTACGCGACGTCATATTGGCCGTCATTCGCGGCCGCCTGCGCATGCGTCAGCAGCAATTGATACCAGTCCTTCAGAACAGGTACCGGCGCAGCCAGATTGGCGCGGTTCGCCAGCAATTCGCGCGCACCGATGCTGTTGCCGGAGGACCGCATGGAGTCTGCTCTGGCCGCGATTAAGCTTGCTTCACTGTTGGCCAGAGCTCCAGCGTCCAGAATCTTTTGATCGGCATCAGCGGCTTTCAGGCGGGTGGCAAGCGCCGCAACAAAGGCGGGGCGACGTTGCGGAGAGGTGTAGGCTATCCAGCGTTCTGCGCCACGGGTTGAGCCCGACCATAACAAGCGGTCAACGCGGGCGTCATGGTCAGCGGACGTAAAATACTTGCCGGCGATGCGGAACATACGTGCTTCGTCATCATCGTTTAGGGCACCGCCGCGCCATGCCGCGCGCGCTTGTGCTTCAGCGCGCGATGTGTCGCCCGATGCGTGGAGTGCAATTGCGAACCTTGCACGTCCCGCGTTGGTGAGGGGGGGTAAGCGGTCAAAAAATGCCACAACCTGACTGGGCGATAATGACAGGGGATTGATCGCCTGCTCTGCGTTCTTGCGCATCTCATCGCTATTTGGCCAATCGGGATAGCGC
This sequence comes from Sphingomonadales bacterium UBA658, assembly GCA_002299195.1. Taxonomy (GTDB): domain Bacteria; phylum Pseudomonadota; class Alphaproteobacteria; order Sphingomonadales; family Sphingomonadaceae; genus Sphingorhabdus_B. Next base: position 2,280 of record DBOA01000050.1, on the reverse strand, counting down.
ATCAAAAATGCGGCATATTCGCCAAAGCTAAAATTGCCGGGAGCGCTGAGCATTTTCCAACGCTGCAACGCGGCAGGGACTTGGCCCTCGCTCGGGTCATATTGCACCGCCGGGGCCTGCGGCATTTGCGCAGTAGGCGCAGCAGCAAGGGCTACCCCCGTACCGCGCCGCCACGTTATGCCATCACTTTGTTGGGCCGCCACAGCGGTCGAAAACGGAATTATCAGCATAGATGCCGAAATGAGATGCTTTACCATGCTGGACATATTATGTGCCCCATCCTTATCAGGTGCTGAACGAACGACTATATAGCCCTTAGCGGGCTATATGGCGCAGATTGAAAGTGTAATGCTATGTTTTCGGGATCGATACCGGCTCTAGTGACTCCTTTTTGCGACGGAGCGTTTAGCGAAAAGCATTTTCGTGCGTTGATCGATTGGCAAATCGACCAAGGATCAAGCGCGCTGGTGCCGGCCGGAACGACCGGTGAGGCGTCAACGCTGTCAAACGCGGAGCATCATCGCGTGATCGAAGTGTGTATTGAGCAAGCTGCCGGGCGCGTACCCGTGATTGCCGGCTGTGGGTCGAATGACACCAATAACGCCATTCTCCACCTTAACTTTTCAAAGAAAAGCGGCGCCGCTGCTGGTCTGGTTGTCGCGCCTTATTATAATCGGCCCAACCAAGAGGGCATTTATGCGCATTTCGAGGCGATGACCAAGAAGAACGACCTGCCTATCGTGCTGTACAATGTGCCTGCGCGTACGGTGACGGACATCAAGCCGGAAACGGTTGCCCGCCTTGCGCAGTTGCCGACGGTGATCGGCATCAAGGATGCAAGCGGTGACATGCCACGCGTCACGGACCATCGGTTGGCTTGCGGGCCTGATTTCTGCTTACTTTCGGGCGTCGACGAACAGTCGCTTGCGTTCAATGCGGCTGGCGGGCGAGGGTGCATTTCGGTTACCGCCAATGTTGCGCCGAAATTATGCGCAGAATTTCAGGCGGCATGTGCATCGGGTGATTATAACTTGGCACGCCAACTGAATGATAAGCTGTATCCACTTCATTTGGCGTTGTTTTCTGACGCATCGCCGGGCCCAATAAAATATGCGTTGTCACGCGTCATCGAAGGTTTTCCAACCGAGTTGCGCTTGCCAATGACCCCGCCAAGCGAGGCGAGCCGTCGTCAGGTTGATGCCGCCTTGGAGAATGCAGGGCTTATTTAATGACGCGTCCAAAACCTGAAGCATTCAACAAAGTCAAAACGGTCGCCGAAAACCGGCGTGCCCGTTATGATTTTCATATCGATGACAAATATGAGGCCGGAATTGTCCTGACCGGAACCGAAGTGAAATCTTTGCGCTTTGGTGAAGGGTCCATCGCCGAAAGCTATGCTGAAGTCCGCGATGATCAGATTTGGTTAATTAACGCGAACATCCCAGAATTCAGCCACGGGAACAGGTTTAACCACGAGCCAAAGCGGCCCAGAAAGTTGCTGTTGAACGAGCGCGAAATAAACAAGCTGCATGGCGCGGTGATGCGGCAGGGCATGACGCTTGTGCCTTTGTCGATTTATTTCAATGGACGCGGCAGGGCGAAAGTGGAATTGGCATTGGCAAAGGGTAAAAAGGCGCCCGATAAGCGTGCGACTGAGAAAGAACGGGATTGGAAGCGTGAGCAAGGACGCATTATGCGCGACCGTGGATGAGTAAGTTTGATACCTGGTTGCACAGGCAAGCACCCACGCGCGACAGCTTTGAACGCAGCCGCTTTCTGCGGCCGTTTGCGCAGCGCGTGTTTCATCCCGCCCTCTGGCGCTTTACGCGGCGCTCCGTCCCCCGGGGCGTAGCTCTTGGCCTGCTGGTTGGGATTTTCCTTTTGATACCGGGTGTCCAGATCGCTGGTGTCGCGCTGCTTGCGCTGCCATTTCGGGCAAATATCCCCATCGGCGCGGCCATGACGTTCCTAAGTATGCCGGCCACAACACCATTCATTTTGCTTGGGTCGGTGTATGTCGGGGAATCAGTGCTGCGGTTGAACAATGGCTCAGGCCATTTTTATCAACTTATCGAGACATCGGCGCCGCTGTCCGCGTGGGGTGATTATGTCTGGAACCAAGCACCCTTGGCGCTTGTCCAAGGCGTCGCAGGGCTTGCGATCATATCCATCGCAGCAGCGCTCATCGGTTATGTGCTCTCGGCGTGGTTCTGGCGCTGGCGGATAAGCGCCAAGTGGCGACGCCGGTCAAAGTCAATTGCGTCTCGTGGATAAGCTTTT
>DBOA01000128.1 GCA_002299195.1 Sphingomonadales bacterium UBA658 | reverse complement strand
TGCCGCCAGTGGATTGGGCGCCATTATATGCCGTTCCCGGCATCATCTGGTTCTTCGTCAAAATCCTTTTGATGTTCTTTGTCTTCGCATGGGTGAAGGCGACTGTACCGCGTTACCGTTATGACCAATTGATGCGTCTGGGTTGGAAAGTGTTTCTGCCAATCTCGCTGTTCTGGGTCTTTTTGGTGAGCGGCTACCTTATGTTCACAGGACATTTCGCATGACCACCATCGCGCATCTCATCAAAACCTTTACCCTTTGGGAATTCGTCAAGGCGCACTGGTTGACCTTGCAATATTTCTTCAAGCCAAAGGCGACGATCAACTATCCGTTCGAAAAGAACCCGTTGAGCCCCCGTTTTCGCGGTGAGCATGCTTTGCGGCGCTACCCCAATGGGGAAGAGCGGTGCATTGCGTGTAAGCTGTGCGAAGCGGTGTGCCCCGCCTTGGCTATCACCATCGAGTCAGAGCCACGCGAAGACGGAAGCCGCCGCACGACGCGCTATGACATCGACATGACGAAGTGCATCTATTGCGGTTTCTGCCAAGAAGCTTGCCCAGTGGATGCAATTGTCGAGGGGCCAAACCTCGAATTTGCAACCGAAACACGCGAGGAATTGTTTTATGACAAGGCCAAGCTTCTCGACAACGGCGCGAAATGGGAACGGGCAATTGCCGCGAACCTTGCCGCCGATGCACCCTATCGTTAAGGGCGGCCCATCGTGATCCAACTCGTCTCATTCTATATTTTCGCAAGCATCGTCATCGCGTCTGCCGCGATGGTCATCTTTGCGCGCAACCCCGTGCACAGCGTGCTGTGGTTGATCGTCGCGTTCTTTAACGCCGCTGGGCTCATGATCCTAATCGGCGCGGAATTCATCGCGATGCTGCTCGTCATTGTCTACGTTGGCGCAGTCGCCGTATTGTTCCTGTTTGTGGTGATGATGCTCGACATCGACTTCGCCGAACTGCGCGCAGGCTTTGTGAAAAACGTTCCGCTTGGTTTATTGCTCGCTGTTGTTCTCGCCGCAGAGCTCGTGCTGGGCATTGGCGCATATCAGGCTGGTGCAGTCACATTGGGCACGCCAGAGGCGGGCGCAGCCACTGTGTCGGCGTCGGTTCCAAATATCGAAGCTATCGGCGGCCTGTTGTACAGCAAATATGTGTTCATGTTTGAAACCGCGGGCCTCATTCTTTTGGTGGCCATGGTCGGCGCGATTGTTCTTACCCATCGTAAGAGCCATGGCACCCGCGGCCAGAGCATCAGCAGCCAGGTACAGCGCCGTCCCGAAGACGCGACGCGCAATGTCAATCAACCGGTAGGGCAGGGGATCGAGTTGTGATTGGTATCGAACATTATCTGGTGGTGAGCAGCATTCTGTTCGTCATGGGTATGCTGGGCATTTTCCTGAACCGCAAAAATGTGATCATCATCTTGATGGCGATTGAGCTCATTTTGCTGGCGGTAAATATCAACCTCGTTGCGTTCAGCGTCTTTCTGGGCGACCTTACGGGCCAGATTTTCGCGATGTTCGTGCTGACGGTGGCTGCTGGCGAAGCGGCGATCGGCCTTGCTATTTTGGTCATCTACTTCCGTGGCCGGGGCACCATTGCCGTTGACGATGTCAACCGGATGAAGGGATAACATCCAGTGATTTCGATCCACATCATTGTTTTTCTTCCGCTTTTGGCTGCGCTTGTTGCGGGCCTTGGCCAACGCTTTATTGGCGCGGTTGCATCCAAGACGATTACCACAGCTGGCCTGTTCACGGCGTCCTTGCTGAGCTGGCCGATTTTCATCGGTTTCCTCAACGGCAGCGAAACGGCTTATGTCGCGCCCGTGTTGAACTGGGTCCAGTCGGGTGATTTGTCATTCGATTGGGAATTGCGCGTTGATGCGCTGACTGCGGTTATGTTGGTGGTTATCACCACCGTTTCCGCGCTCGTCCATCTATATAGCTGGGGCTATATGGAGGAAGACCCCGATCAGCCGCGCTTCTTTGCGTATCTGTCGTTGTTCACTTTCGCGATGTTGATGCTCGTAACCGCCAACAACCTCGTCCAAATGTTCTTTGGATGGGAAGGGGTAGGTCTCGCGTCCTATCTGTTGATTGGTTTCTGGTACAAAAAACCAAGCGCGAATGCTGCTGCGATTAAGGCATTTGTCGTGAACCGCGTTGGTGACCTTGGTTTCATGCTAGGTATCTTCGGCGTGTTCTGGCTGTTTGGCACGGTTTCCATTCCGGACATTTTGGCGGCGGCACCTGACATGGTCGGCTCAAGCATTGGCTTCCTTGGGTTCCGCGTCGATACAATGAGCTTGCTGTGCATATTGCTGTTCATCGGCGCGATGGGCAAATCGGCGCAGTTGGGCCTACACACATGGCTGCCCGACGCGATGGAAGGGCCGACACCTGTGTCGGCGCTTATTCACGCGGCAACGATGGTCACCGCTGGTGTGTTCATGGTCTGCCGCTTGTCCCCATTGTTTGAAACAAGCCAGTTTGCGCTCGACGTTGTGACGATAGTCGGCGCGACGACGGCCATTTTTGCAGCGACCGTTGGTCTGGTACAAACCGACATCAAACGCGTTATCGCTTACTCCACATGCTCGCAGCTTGGATATATGTTCTTCGCCGCGGGCACCGGCGCATATGGCGCGGCGATGTTCCATTTGTTCACGCACGCATTCTTTAAGGCCTTGTTGTTCCTTGGCGCGGGCTCCGTTATTCACGCGATGCATCATGAACAGGACATGCGTTATTATGGCGGTTTGCGGAAACATATCCCGCTGACATTCTGGGCGATGATGGCGGGTACATTGGCGATTACCGGCGTTGGTATTGTTGGCGTCGGCGGGTTCGCTGGTTTCTATTCCAAGGATGCGATCATCGAAGCCGCATTTGCGAGCCACTCAACCTTCCATATGTATGCGTTTGCGATTGGCGTTCTGGCGGCATTGTTGACCAGCTTCTACAGCTGGCGTCTGATGTTCCTTACGTTCTTCGGAACGCCGCGTTGGGCGCAGTCGGAGCATATTCAGCATGCGATGCACGACCATGGCGATCATGATGAACATGCGCATGATCATGCCCACGACGCGCATATTGACGGAACCGCTGGCTATCATCCACATGAAAGCCCGCTGCCAATGCTCATCCCGTTGGGCATACTGACATTGGGCGCGGTTTTTGCAGGCTTTGTCTTCCACGGAGGCTTCATTGAAGCCGAAACCGGCAAGGCATTTTGGGCGAACAGCACATTGTTCTTCAACGAACATTTGATGCACGCCATGCACGAGGTGCCGTTGTGGGTGAAGCTGTCGTCGACAGTGGCCATGCTGACCGGATTGTTGGTTGCCTATTTGATGTATCAACAGTCAAAGGATGCGCCGCAGCGCTTGGCTTCTGCCTTCGCACCATTGTACCGTTTCTTCCTGAACAAATGGTATTTTGACGAACTATATGATGCGGTCTTTGTCCGCCCGGCCTTTTGGTTTGGACGCCTGTTCTGGAAGCAGGGCGACATTGGCATTATCGATCGGTTTGGGCCGAACGGTTTGGCTGCTGTCGTTTCCTTTGGCAGCAAGCTCGCGGTTAAAATGCAGTCGGGTTATCTTTATACATATGCGCTGGTGATGCTTTTGGGCCTTGTCACAGCGGTTAGCTGGATGATGGTGAGAACATAATGAACGCCGCAGATATTCCTGTCCTGTCAATCATGCTCGCCATCCCGATGGTGGCGGCGGCATTGTGTTTGTTCGTTCGTGCGGAATTGGCGCGCCCGATTGCGCTTGGCGCGACGCTAGCTAACTTCATCCTCGGTGTGGTGCTGTGGATCAGCTATGATCCCGCAGGTGCGCAGTGGCAGTTTACCGAAAGTGCGCAGTTGTTCGGTCCGATTGGTTGGAAGCTTGGCATTGACGGTATCTCGTTGACGCTGATCATGCTGTCGGTGTTCCTGATGCCCATTTGTATCGGCGCCAGCTGGAACAGCATTCAAAAGCGTGTCGGCGAATATATGGCGGCTTTCCTGTTGATGGAAACGTTGATGATCGGCGTATTCGCGGCGCAGGACCTATTGCTGTTCTACATCTTCTTCGAAGCCGGTCTGATCCCGATGTATCTTATCATCGGTATTTGGGGTGGTCAGGACCGCATTTACGCGTCTTATAAATTCTTCCTCTACACCTTGCTTGGGTCGGTGGTGATGCTGATCGCGATGTTGTGGATGATCCAGTTCGCCGGCACCGCAGACATTCCGACTTTGCTCAACACAGATTTCCCTGTGCAGGCACAGACATTGTTGTGGCTGGCATTTTTTGCATCCTTTGCGGTGAAGATGCCGATGTGGCCCGTGCACACATGGCTCCCCGATGCGCACGTTCAGGCGCCGACGGCGGGCTCGGTCATTCTGGCTGGCGTGTTGTTGAAAATGGGCGGCTACGGCTTCCTGCGTTTCTCTTTGCCGATGTTTCCAGAGGCTAGCGCCAACTTCATTCCTTTGGTGTTTGGCCTGTCGATGGTCGCGGTTGTCTACACATCGCTCGTGGCGCTGGTGCAGCAGGATATGAAGAAACTGATCGCATATTCGTCGGTCGCCCACATGGCGATCGTGACGCTCGGCCTCTTCACCTTTAACCAGCAGGGTATTGAAGGCGCGATCATCGTGATGCTCAGCCACGGTTTGGTATCGGGCGCGCTCTTCCTTTGCGTGGGCGTGATCTACGACCGTCTGCACACACGCGAAATCAGCCGTTACGGCGGCATCAGTGTGAATATGCCCAAATATGCATTGCTGTTCATGCTGTTCACCATGGCCAGCGTCGGCTTGCCCGGAACAAGCGGTTTTGTCGGTGAGTTTCTGAGCCTTGCGGGCGCCTATAAGGTGTCCACTTGGGCCACGCTGATTGCGACAACGGGCATCATCCTTGGCGCTGGATATATGTTGTATCTCTATCGCCGGATCGCGTTCGGGCCGCAGGTCAATGCAGACGCCGCCGCGATGCAGGATATTGATGGCCGCGAAATGTGGTTGCTCGCACCGATTGCGGTCGTTGTGTTGTGGATGGGCGTATATCCCGAAACATTCCTCGCCCCCATTCGCCGCGATGTTGCAACAATAGTTGATCGTATCGAACGGGCGGCTCCAGCTGGCGACAGCAAATTGATGGCTGTCGACCCGACCACAGCGCGCTTTCGTGTTGTTCATGAACCTAAAAAAGACGTGGCTGAGGGGAGCCATTAATAATGGAACTTAATGCTTCGCTCTCCTTGGTGCGTCCTGAGCTCATTCTCAGCTTTTCCGCGCTTGCCTTGCTGTTGTTGGCTGCCTGGATCGATCAGGCCGGACGCCTTATCAGCATATTGGCTGTTGCGGCTCTGGGTGCTGCCGCTGCTTTTACCGCCAGCTCGCTTGGTTCGGGCTCCAGCGCCTCGGCCTTTGATGGTTTGATGGTGATTGATGCCTTTGGCAATTTCTCCAAGCTCCTGATTTACATTGCTGCGGCTGTTTCTCTGACCATTGCCCCACGTTTCTTGGAGAAGGCAGGCGCGATGCGCGCTGAATATCCGGTTCTTATCGTGCTTTCCTGCGTCGGTATGGGCGTGATGGTATCGGCGACGGACCTGATCTCCTTGTACATCGGTCTTGAGCTTCAAAGCCTCTCGGCCTACGTCCTTGCAAGCTTTGTGCGTTCGGATGGCCGTTCGGCCGAAGCGGGCCTGAAATATTTCGTCCTTGGCGGTCTTGCGAGCGGTATGCTGCTTTTCGGTGCATCGTTGGTTTATGGCTTTGCAGGTTCGACCAATTTTTCCGCAATCGGCCTCGCGATGGACAAGGAAGTCGGTCTTGGCCTGATCTTTGGTATCGTGTTCATCCTATCCGGATTGGCATTCAAGATCAGTGCCGCGCCGTTCCATATGTGGACGCCGGACGTCTATGAAGGCGCACCAACACCGGTCACTGCATTTTTTGCGAGTGCACCAAAGGTTGCTGCCATCGCCTTGTTGATGCGCGTCGTGCTTGAGGCTTTTGGTTCGCAGGTCCTGGTGTGGCAGCAAATCATTATTGCGGTTGCTTTGATGTCGATCATCATCGGCGCAGTTGGCGCAATTGGTCAGCAAAACCTCAAGCGCCTGATGGCGTATAGCTCGATCAACAATGTCGGCTTCATCCTCATCGGTCTTGCCACAGGAACAGAGCAGGGCATCGCTGCCATGCTTGTCTATTTGACGATTTATGTGGCCATGACCTTGGGCGGCTTTGTGTGCTTGATGCAACTTAAGGACAAAGACGGCAACTATCGCGAAGAATTTGCCGATATCGCTGGCTTGTCCAAGACGCGCCCGGCGCTTGCCGCGGCCTTTGCGATTTTCATGTTCAGCCTCGCGGGCATTCCGCCATTGTTCGGCTTTTGGGGTAAGCTGGTGGTATTCAATGCTGCTGTTGCCGCCGGCCTGCTGCCATTGGCCGTCATTGGCATCTCGGCGTCGGTCATTGGCGCATTCTATTACCTTAAAGTTGTCAAAGTGATGTACTTTGATGATGCGGCTGATGTTATCGCCGAAAGCGATGATAAGGTGCTTGTCTGGACTGGTGGCATTCTTGCCGCGGCGAACTCGCCGCTTGGATATTTTGCCATTCCAGCGCTCGGCGTTTGGACAGCGGTTGCGGCAAAGGCGCTGTTCTGACGCTGATATTCGAAGAGGTCGCGCTCACTGGGTCAACGAACGCCGATTTGTTGACGCGCGCGGCACAGGGTGCACCCGAAGGATTATGGCTTCGCGCCGATGCGCAGGACGGCGGCAGGGGCCGCCTCGGTCGCACTTGGGAAAGCCCAAAGGGCAATGTGTTTGCAAGCACGATCGTTCGTTTAAGTGATACCGACCCTGTGCCAGCTAGTCTGGCATTTGTAACGGCATTGGCCGTGTTCGACGCCATCCGGCAGATCGCACCACATGTCGACATTTCCTTGAAATGGCCAAATGACATTCTCTCGCGCGATGGGTCTAAATTGTGCGGGATATTGCTGGAACGAGCTGCGGATGCGGTCATTGTTGGCATTGGGCTGAACCTGGTGTGGCATCCGGAAAATCTTGACCGCAAGGTGTCAGACTTGCGCGCGCTCGGCGCAACACCACCCAACGCGCAGTCGAGTGTGGAAATCGTGGCGGATGCCTTTGCACGCTACCTCGCGATCTGGCGGCTGTCGGGAACGGGCACGATTATCCGGCAGTGGGAAGAATGTGCGCATCCGCGCGGAACAGCACTGTCGGCGCGATTGCCCGATGGAGAGGAACTGCATGGGCTTTTCCAAGGCTTGGACGATCAAGGTGCGCTTCGGCTTAGCTTGGCTGACGGCGCAATTCGTGCCATTCACGCAGCAGATGTTTTTCTAGTTTAAAGGGGTGGGCGATGTTGCTCGCAATAGACACGGGTAATACCAACGCGAAGTTTGCTTTGGTCGATGACAGCGGCGAGATATTGCACCGCTGGCGCATCGCCACAGATGCACGCCGTACTGCCGATGAATATGCGGTCTGGTTGGATCAGCTCATCCAAATGGCGGGGTATAAGCGTTCGGATATCGATGCGGTTATCATCGCGACCGTCGTGCCGCGCGCGCTGCACAATCTACAGATGTTGGCGACGCGCTATTTTGGATGTGAAGCACTTGTGGCAGGGCGCGGCGCCGTTGCTTGGGGCATTCAGCTGCGTGTTGCGGAGCCGCAGTCGGTTGGCGCAGATCGTGCCGTGAATGCCGTCGCTGCGCACGCGATCGCAGACGGGCATAAGATCGTGATCAGTTTTGGCACGGCGACGACGTTTGACTATATCGGCCCCGATGGCTCGTATCACGGCGGAAGCATCGCACCGGGCGTTAATCTGTCGCTGGATGCCTTATATGGCGCAGCGGCCATGCTGCCGCGAATTGCAATCGAACCACCGCCGAATGAAAGTGTCATTGGCACAACCACTGTTGGACAAATGCAGATTGGCATCTATTGGGGCTATGTCGCAATGATCGAGGGAATGATTGCCCGAATGAAGAATGAAATTGGCGAACCGGTATCGGTTATTGCGACCGGCGGTTTGGCGATCTTGTTTCAGCAACATGGCCATTTATTTGACCGGGTAGAACCCGATTTGACGCTGCGGGGGCTGGCGCTTTTGTACAGGAATAGAGAAAAAACATAATGACGACCCCAAAAAATGAACTGCTTTTCCTTGCTCTTGGCGGGTCAAATGAAATTGGCATGAACGTCAATTTATACGGTTGCGATGGCAAGTGGGTAATGGTCGACCTTGGTCTCACCTTTGCCAATTCAGAGTATCCCGGTGTTGACCTCGTACTTCCAGATCTGGAATTTATCGAGAAGCGCAAGAAAGACCTTTTGGGCATCGTCCTGACGCATGGTCATGAAGACCATATTGGCGCGGTGGCCTATTTCGCCGCTGACCTTGGCGTGCCGTTGTACGCGACGCCGTTCACAGCAACGCTCATTCGCGGTAAGCTGGAGGAAGAAGGTATCGCCGATATTGTGGAGTTGAATGTCATTCCTATGGAAGGCGCATTCTCCATGGGGCCGTTCGATTTTAAATTTGTGACGCTGGCGCACTCCATCCTTGAAATGAGCGCCTGTTTGATCACCACGCCTTATGGCAAGATTTTCCATACCGGTGACTGGAAATTGGACGAGCGCCCTGTTTTGGGCCGCCCGACGACCGCCGATGCGCTAACCGCGATTGGGGACACAGGTGTATTGGCGATGGTGTGCGATTCCACCAACGTCTTCAACCTTGAACATAGCGGCAGCGAAGGCAGCGTGAAGGACGACCTGCTAAAGTCCGTCAAGGCCGCGAAGGGCCGGGTGGTTATTACAACTTTCGCATCCAATGCGGCCCGATTGCAGACGTTGGGCGAAGTTGCACGCGAGAGCGGGCGTACCTTGTGCTTTGCGGGTCGGTCGTTGCACCGTATCCTTGAGGCAGCGCAGGCCAATGGCTATTTGAAAGATCTGCCCAAAACCATTGATATGGAAAGCGTCGATAGCCTTGCGCGCCACGAAGTCATGGTTGTCGCGACAGGCGGGCAGGGCGAGGCCCGCGCTGCACTGGCGCGCATTGCCGAAGGAAATCATCCCGTGAAGCTGGAGGAGGGCGACACAGTCATCTTCTCGTCCAAGCAGATCCCCGGCAATGAAATCGCCATCGGCATCATTATGAATAAGCTGGCCGAGCGCAACATTCTGACGGTTACCGAAAAGCAGGCACATGTCCATGTATCGGGTCACCCGGGTCAGCCGGAACTTGCGGCTCTATATGATTGGATCAGGCCTGAAATCCTCGTCCCAGTTCATGGCGAGCGTCGGCACATGGCAGAGCAAGCCCGTTTCGCGCGCGCGCATGGCGTTCCAAAGGCTGTCGTGCAGTCAAATGGTGACGTTGTGCGTTTGGCGCCCGGCGAACCGAAGACAATCGGCAAGGAACGCACTGGGCGTCTTATCCTCGATGGTGACACCATTATCGCGGCGGACGGCGCCACGTTGAACGAACGTCGGCGTCTGTCGTGGTACGGATTGATTTCGGTGGCGTTCGCGCTTGGTGCGAATGACAAATTGCTGGGCAGTCCGGAGATTCGTTTGCATGGGGTTCCCATCGAAGAAGATCTGGATGACTTTATCGACGAAGCCACGACCGCTGCCGTAAAGGCGATTAAGGATAATCGCGGTGATTATGAAAAGCTGCGGGAGGCCGCACGTTTGGCCGTCCGCCGTGTTGCCGTCAGCTGGACCGGCAAAAAACCAATTGTTGATGTGATGATATTGGAGACCGCATGAGCTGGACATCAATTGTCGCCATTTATGCGCTTTTTTGGGTGATGACGGCGTTTGTCATCCTTCCCATCGGCGTGCGTACGCATGAGGAATTAGGGTTGCCTAAGGTAGCCGGGCAGGCGGATAGCGCCCCCGGTAACTTCCAACCCCGGACCATCCTTTTGCGGACAACATTGTTATCCGCAGCGCTCTTTGGCCTATATTACGCCAATTATGTCTATGGCTGGGTCGACCGCCACAGTTTTGACTGGTTCATAAATAGGCCTGTTTAAGGCTTATTTCCGAAGCCGTTCGATCGCTTGGGCCAGCGCAACATATAGCTTGCCAATATCGGACGACAGCAGCGTGACGCCAATGGCGTTACCATCACGTGTGCTGAGCAACAGGCGCATGATGCCTTCAAAGTCGTGCACATAGCGGTTCACATGTTCGCGGAATTCGCTGTCGTTGCCATAATGATTGGCGATGATCTTTGCTTCTTTTGAATCGATCAGGCGCACGGCACGGCGGGTAAACACGCCTCTGTCCCCCTTAAGATAGGACGCCCATGCCGTGTCGGTGATGTCGTTCGACAATATTTTCGTAACATCGATTGCCGTGGAATTCAGCGATTCCGTCAACAGCACCATGCGGCGGGCGAAGCTGTCATCTTGAACTGATTCAAAACTGTTTTTGCTATCTGCAATCCGGCCTTCGAGAGTGGTCGTCATTTCACCCAGCTCAGCCAGTTGTTTGACGACCAGACCGGTCGCAGCTTCGGATAGCTCTACATTGCGCTCAATCGCTTCCTGAACGGCAGCATTCATCGACGCAACTTGCGCATCCAGTGCATTCGCAAGCGCCGTTCGGTTTTGTTCGGTCAGCTGGTCAGCGATATGCGCGAGTTCATCATCCAAGATCTTCCGGCTGCTTTCCGCCGCAGCGCGTGTGGATTCGCGGACACGCAGCAACGCGGTCACAAGCTGGCCATTTGCTTCGTCTGACATTTCCTGAAGCAGCGATTGTGTCTGTCGCAGCGACGAGCCAAGCGCATCGACTTGGTCATGGCGGGCGGCAAAATGAGCATCGCTCTGCGTCATCAGCGCGTCCACCGAGTCGCGCTGGGTCGCAATAATCTGGTCCAGACCGTTCAGGTTCTCAAGCATGCTGCCACTCAATTCCTCGAGCGATTCCGCGTTCGACAAAGCGGACTTTATCTGCGCGACGCCATCGGACAATTGCACGCTGAGGACATCCATAGATGCAGGAATTGTTTCGCTGATTTCATGGTTCGCCGTGCCAAGCGACTCCAGCAGCTTGTGGGACTGGTCAATCAGCTGTTGGGTGACAAGTTGATTGTCTGTCAGCGCCGAACCAACCGTGCGCGTGCTGTCGCCCAAAGCGGATACGGCAAAGGCCAGTTTAGACGTTTGATCGGTCGCGACGCGGTCAACCTCTGAAATCTGCTGCGCGCTTGAATGAATGTGCGCGCTAATCGTGGCGATCATTGCACGGATGCGCGCTTCTTCCTGTTCGGTCTGGCTGCCAACGTCGCCAAGTGCTTTCCGCAATTCGGAAAGGCTTGACTGAATCTGTTCCTGACTAACGGAGAGGATCGCGCCGATATCGCCCGATGCCTGCGCGACACCGCTGGACATGGCTTGCGTTGCGCTGTCCATCAACGTCGCCATTTCGGCGCTCCGATCAAGCGCCTCTGCACTCCGCATGTCGAGCAATTTTGCACTGCTGCTGAGCGACTGTTCCAATTTGACCGCCATATCGTCGGCGCGCACTTCAACGCCATCGACATATTCGCGCACCGATTTGCCGGCATCGCGAACGCGCTCCAAAGTCGTAATCAGCGCTTTGATCTGGATCTGGGCGTCATTACCAGCGCTTCCGATTTGGTTTGTAACGTCTTTCGCGGCGCTCGTGACGACCGGCAAATGCTTACGAAGTTGCTCCAAATTCGTGTTTGCGGATTGGCTTACAGCTTCTAGCGTTTTTGCTTTCTGATCGCTGTCTGCAAGCGCCGCTGTCAGGACTTGGGCTGATTCCACCAGTTTCTGGGAGGACTGGCGTCCAAGCGACTCGAGATCGCGTGCATTTTGTGACAAAAACTCGCGGGCCAACGCGATTTCCTCGTTCACGGTGCGCATCCGCTGGCTCAGTAAAACGCTTTCGTTGCGCAACGACGCTGCAACGTTGCCAAATCGGGTTGCTTCCCGGCTGCTGTTACGCATCACCAATAGCCACGACACGGCGATCAACATTGCAGGGACAGCCCAGCTCACAATGAGTTCAACAATGCGATTGTTGTCGAGGCCGGATTGCGCCTCAGGCCAATAGGTCAGTCCGAAAAATGCAGTCCAACCCGCAAATGCGAGGAGAAGCATCGTCGGTACCACAAATGCCAAAACACTACGCCGGGGCGGTTCAACTTCATACGCATCCTCAAAACTCGCTGTGTCGACAGCATCGGGAAGCGAATCCGCCGTCACTTGCGTTTCCGCCGCGACATTGTCGTGCGAAGATTGGTCTGAGATATGCTGCGTCAAGCCGACGATTTTTGAGCGTGTGGTCATAATCCCTTAATTACCATATTATTGCGACAGAGAAACGTAAACTTAACATCATGTGTTGTAACCCAGAAAAATGTCGATGGATTATGGCGCATTTGACACAGCGTTAATGGCTGCGGCGGGGAATGAATTACCCTTAATGGCTGAACTGCGTGTGTCTTTCGCAAGCTGAACAAGGCAATATCCGGTATAGAACATTTCCTTGTGCAATGATTGAGCCGATTATGTAGATTTTGATTGGCAAAAGACTTCTAATCTTCATATCTGACCTATGGTGTCCACGCGCATTCCCGAAAAGCTCTCTGTCGCGTTGCTCTCCGTTACCGGTGGCGACGTGTCCGCGTCGCGAGCGCCCATGGATAAGCCAAATACCGAGTTGGCGGGCGGTTCGCTCGTCGATTACCAGATTAAGATGCTTTTCCGCGCGGGAATTTCACGGTTTCTTGTTGAAGTGGAAAATATGGACGGGGCAATGTTGGCCTTGGCCGAACAATGGCGGCAGAAAAACGTCCTCGTCGATTTCGTCCGCACAGGTGCGGATATTCAGCGCTATTTGAAGCTCGACGACCGCATTTGGGTTCAATCTGGGCAATTATATGTGCAGCCTGACTTTGTCGAAACGCTTTCAAAATCGCCGGATAACTTCGTGGCTACGGTGGATGGGCGCGACGAGAATAGCCTTTTTGAGCGCATCGATTTGAATACGCGCTGGGCTGGTATCTCGATTGTCGGGGCCAGCACGATAGCGACGCTGAAAGATCTGCCCGAAGACTGGAGCATCATTTCCTCGCTGCTGCGGCAGGCCATTCTCGCGAATGTGCCGTTGAAACTTTTGTCGCAACAACATGTTAACAACGGAACCTTGAACATCGTCCAAGGTCCGCAGGATTTTGTCCAGCTGAACAAGCAAATTTTACGCAGGCGCGTTTTAAGCCAGCCGGGCTTCGTTGAAGCTAGGGTTTTGGGGCCAGTATCCGCCAAATTGGTTCCCATCATATGGCAAAGTCCAATCGCGCTTAAGCTCGTCACATTTGCTGGTCCGATATTTGCGTTGGGCGCGGTGGCGCTGGGTGTGTCCGGCTTCGATTTGGCAGCTACGTGCGCTGCTTTTGGTGCTGTCGCAACCAATTCTCTGCGTCTTGCAACGACTGATGATCTGAACGGGCAGGGGAAAATCCCCAAGCTGACGTCAGTGACCTTGTCGCTGCTTGTTATCGCGATGTTTGGCGCGGCGTATATGGACACCTCCTACACGAATGACGGCCTATTTGCGGCGTTTGCGGTGTCCTCCATCGCTTGGATTAGCTTGCATGTCGTGTTGCCGCGTTGGGCGGACGGGCTTCTGCGGTCGCCAGCCTTGCTGTCCATTTTCGCTTTGGTTGGTACAACCGGTCTCGGCTTTACCCATGCGCTGCAATGGATTATGGTCGCGCAGCTGAGCGCGTTTATGTTCGCATGCTATGATAGCGGCCCCAATAAAAAGGCGGATAAGCCTTAAAACGCCGTTAACCGAAAAAACCTATAACGGCCGCCACGAACGTTAGTGGATAGGCTTTGGACGGTTTATTTAGTCCCCAAGATGATTTGCTCTCAATCGCGTGCGCCCATGCGCGCGATGTTGATGCATTTTGCGACGACGCCGCGTCCATTATCTTCCCTTCCGCGGGCGTTTCGAAAGATGACGCTCTGAATACTGTGATCAATTTGAGATCTCAGATACTCTTGCCCCGGGAAGCTGCGCTGTTTGCGGCTGAATATGCCGATCTCATGCCTGAAATGGCACGCGAGCAACGCCGTTATTGGCCTGCGGCGCGATCGTCGTTTTTAGGCTTTGGCAAAACATGAATGGGGCCGCGCCGTTGATACGCGCTGTAACTGGCGAGGTGTCGCCTAAGGGCATCTTACTGCGTGCCGATGACGCGTTGCAGGAGCTTCATATTAGGGCAGGGGGTGTGCCTGGCGGCGTCCTCGCATGCCCCGCTTTGCTCAGCCTCGCGCAGATGGTTGTACGGCTACGGATGCGGCTCGCGCGACCTGTTTGGGTTTCGGAAGGTACCGACAATTTGGAACTGTGGGTCGAGGCAGAGCCTTGCAACCATGGTGTCAAACTGTCCATTTTGAGTTGGCGCAAAATTGATAATGTTGCGGTTAAACCAAAGTCGCGGGATATATGGCCTCATCAAGGTCCAGAGCCGGTCAGGCTTAGATTTGATCACGCCTTGCGCCTTGTTGACGCCTGCGGATCAATTGAAGACATTGTAAAAGATACAGATTTAGGCTCCTCAGCTAAAATCATACTCGGCAGGCTTTTCGGCCCGGACGCCCTACCAGTCTTGGAGAATATTGAGAAGCTTCTCCCGATCAGTCGCCGCAGCGTTCGCACGCTCAACGATGCTTGTATGTGGGTTTGGGGGCAGGCCGAACATGACGGCGCTGGGCAGATCTCTGGCTAGACGCTGTTCCTTGCGCAGGCGGATAGATCATCCTCGGGCGCACTTGTTGGGAAACAGCTTGCGCCGGTTCTGCGGCAACCATTGGATCGCATCATCGCGAATGCCGAAACGATCGCGGGCGAATTGTGCGGGCCGATCCGTGAAAACTATGCCGCATATGCCCGCGATATTGCCAATGCAGCGCGGCATCTCATAGCCCTTGTTGAGGATTTGAGCGATTTGGAAGCCGTCGAACGACCTGGCTTTTCGACCGCACAGGATGACATCGAATTAGGCGATGTTGCGCGGCGCGCTGCTGGTTTGCTGGCTTTGACGGCCGCAGATCACCGCATGACGATCTCGCTGCCTGACGCCCGAACCTATGTTACGGCCATAGCAGAACTCAGGCGTGTGCTTCAGATCATGCTGAACCTTATCACCAATGCGATCCGATATTCGCCCGACGGAACGGAGGTTCAGGTGGAAGTCGGCGCCGAGGATGGATTTGCGTATCTTTCCGTGTCCGATCAAGGTGCCGGCGTCGACGCCGAGTATCACGAACGTATTTTTGCCAAGTTTGAACGCCTGGGACACACCGGCGATGGTGGGAGTGGCTTAGGGCTCTATATATCGCGACGCCTAGCACGCGCGATGGGGGGCGATCTTACCGTTGAGGCTGCAAAAGGCGGAGGCGCAAAATTCACGCTCCGCCTTCCACAACAATTAACGCTGGTCTAGGCCCGGATATGGGCGGTGGTTTGGACCCGTGTACAATTGACGCGGGCGACCGATTTTCTGTGCCGGATCGGAAATCATTTCATTCCATTGTGCAACCCAGCCCACGGTGCGCGATAGTGCAAACAACACCGTGAACATTTCCGTCGGGAAACCAATCGCCGACAAAATGATTCCGGAGTAGAAGTCTACGTTCGGGAACAGCTTCTTTTCAATGAAATATGGGTCATTTAGCGCCATTTCTTCAAGCTGCATCGCAACATCGAAGATTGGGTCGGTAATGTTCAGCTCGGTCAGAACCTCACGCACAGTTTTCTGCATGACTGACGCGCGCGGATCGTAGTTTTTATACACACGATGTCCAAAGCCCATGAGGCGGAAGGGATCGTTTTTGTCCTTGGCCCGTTCAATGTAATGCGGAATGCGGTCTGGCGTGCCGATTTCGCGCAGCATGTTGAGCGCTGCTTCGTTCGCGCCGCCATGCGCTGGGCCCCAAAGACAGGCGATGCCCGCAGCAATACATGCAAACGGGTTGGCACCCGATGATCCCGCAAGGCGTACGGTCGATGTCGACGCATTTTGTTCATGGTCGGCATGGAGGATGAATATCCGGTCCATCGCGCGTTCGATGACTGGGTTCACAACATATTTTTCGGCAGGAACGCCAAAGGTCATGCGCAAGAAGTTGCCCGTGTAGGACAGGCTGTTGTCCGGATACACAAATGGCTGACCAACCGAATATTTATAAGCCATTGCGGCGATGGTTGGCATTTTGGCAATCAAACGATGGCTCGAAATCATGCGATGCGTTGGGTCGCTGATATCCGTCGAATCATGATAAAATGCCGAAAGCGCTCCGACGACACCGCACATGATCGCCATTGGGTGGGCGTCGCGGCGGAAACCGCGGTAGAATGTCGCCAGCTGCTCATGCAGCATCGTGTGGCGTGAAATGGTGTGGCTGAAATGATCGAGCTGCGCCTTGTTGGGGAGTTCACCATTCAGCAGAAGATATGATACTTCCATGAAGCTGGACTGTTCCGAAAGCTCTTCAATGGAATAACCACGGTGCAACAGGATACCCTCGTCACCGTCGATGAACGTCAGAGCAGATTCGCAGCTTGCGGTCGACGTGAAGCCGGGATCGAAGGTGAAATGATCTGACACAGCATATAATTTACGGATATCGATGACGTCGGGTCCTTCCGAACCCTTCATGATCGGCAATTCAAAACTGTTTTCGCCAACGGTAAGAGTTGCGTTGTTATCGGCCATTTTCAAACTCCATACATTGCTACCCGAAATAGCGGGCTGCCCAACCGGGCATATTTCCGTTTAAGACACAGAACGTTCAAAACGTCGTTTGCGACTGCTTTCGGTCCTTCAAATGCCACTATTTCATGGGGAGAAACTGGCTTTGTCGTTGGCTAGCCCAATGGTAGGAAATTCAGCGGTCGTCAAGGCAAACAATAGCCAAAAATTAGTGCGTTATTTGCCCCGCTCCATATTGGTGTTAGACAGCGATTGTGGTGGGGATATCGCACATTTTGACCCTCAACAATATGCCGCGCTTGGGCGGGGGGCGTAGGTGGTTCATTGCCCTTGAAAACTGGCTTGATCGGGAGCGCGATCAGCTGCCTTTGTGGTTGCCGGTTGGCATAGGCATCGGGATCGTCATTTGGCAATTTGGTGGGTCTTCGGCGGCCCCGGGATTGTTGTTACTGGCCATTGCGATTGGGCTATTTGCGTTGCTGGCTAAACCCCACAGCCGGAGCCGTCAGTTTTTAGGGATGGCGGCATTTGCCATTCTGCTTGGCTTTGGGCTCATTAGCGTGAAATCCGCGGCTGTCGCGCAACCCGTGCTGGCCAAGATTTGGATCGGTGATTTTTATGGGCGGATTGAAGCCGGCGAAAATCTCACGGCGCGCGAGGTTGTTCGCCTGCGCCTTGGGACGGATGGGAAGGGCGAATTGCCTCCGGTCGTCCGTGTAAATCTCTCGCCCGAGCAATATCAATCAACATTTCAAGTGGGCGCGGTCATTCGATTGCGGGCGAGATTGATGCCGCCTGCTGGGCCAACTTTGCCGGGCGGATATGATTTTGCGCGCAGGGCATGGTTTCAGCAGATCGGCGCAACCGGGTCTGCATTGGGAACCGTAACCTTGGTTGAGCCTGCAAAAACCAATGCGATGTTGTCGGAAAAGCGGGCGCAACTCACGCAGCATATTTTGGCATCCATGCCCGCAGATGCCGGCGCGATTGGCGCTGCGCTTGTGACAGGGGATCAGGGGCACATAAGCGAGGCGGATGCGCAAGCGATGCGGGACAGCGGATTGGCGCATCTGTTGTCGATCAGCGGGCTTCATGTGACGGCGGTTGTTGGATTTATCTTTATCGCCGTCAGCCGGTTGCTATCATTGTCGTCATGGCTGGCCTTGCGTATTTCGGTGCCCATCTGTGCTGCGGCGGCGGCCGCAATGGGGGCACTGGCGTATACCCTTTTAACGGGCGCAGAAGTGCCGACGATACGTTCCTGCATTGCTGCGCTTCTGGTGCTCGTGGCACTGGCGTTGGGCAGGGATGCGCTTACCCTGCGTTTGGTTGCATTTGGCGCGTTGATTGTGCTGCTATTCTGGCCAGAGGCATTGGCCGGGCCAAGTTTTCAACTCAGCTTCGCCGCTGTTGCCACGATTGTCATCCTTCACGAACTGCCACTGGTGAAGCGCTTTGCCGAACGGCGGGACGAGCCGAAGCTGTATCGATTTGCGCGGGGTGTTGCTTCACTGGTGCTCACCGGGCTCGCCATCGAAATAATCTTGGCCCCGATCGCGTTGTTTCATTTTCATAAGACAGGACTGTACGGTGCGTTCGCCAATGTCGTCGCCATACCCATGACGACATTTGTGATTATGCCGTTGGAAGCATTGGCACTCGCCCTCGATTTGGTCGGTCTTGGCGGGCCTTTCTGGTGGCTTGCCGGACAAGGGATATTAGCCATGTTGGCGTTGGCACATTTTGTCAGCGGTCTACCCGGTGCGGTTTCGATGATGCCTGAAATGCCCATCTGGTCCTATGCGGCATTCTGGACGGGGGCATTGCTTTTTGGCTTGCTGCAAACGCATATTCGTTATGTCGGTATCCCGATTTTCCTGATCGGTATTGGCGGAATGATATTTGCACCACGGCCCGATATATTGGTCACGGGTGATGGAAAACATCTCGCACTCGTCGCAGCCGATGGAAAAGTCTCTTTATTGCGCGGAAAGGCGGGCGACTTTGTTCGGGATATGATCTCCGAAAAAGCGGGAAGCAATGCTGCTGCCACACCAATAGAGCAATGGCCGGGCGCAAGGTGCACATCCGATAACTGCATTATATCGATAGCTGCGCACAACAGGACTTGGACAATATTGGCAACGCGTACGGCTTATCAGGTCCCAGCCATGGAGATGGCCGCGGCCTGCAGGCGCGTGGACATCGTCATGAGCGACCGATGGTTGCCGCAAAGCTGCAGACCGAAATGGATTAAAGCAGACCGCAGGCTGCTAGAGCAGACCGGCGGACTTGCTATCTATTTGGCCGAACAGCGCGTGATAACTGTCAACGAAAATCGCGCGCATATGCCATGGGTTCAAGCGGCCAAAGCTGCGCAACAAAACGCAGATTTACATCAATGATATCTGCGCAATAGGCCCGCTAGCTTACCCTGAACTTCAACTTCATGCTGCGCATAATATTGTGGTTCATATGTGCTGTTGGCCGGATCCAAACGGATTTGCGGACCTTCGCGGCGCAGATATTTCAGCGTTGCTTCTTCACCGTGAACCAGTGCCACAACAATCTCGCCATCGCGCGCGGTGGTGGCTTTGCGGATGAGGGCGTAATCACCATCCAATATCCCCGCCTCGATCATCGAGTCACCGGAAACTTCAAGCGCATAATGTTCGCCAGCGCCCAACAGCGCCATGGGCACCGACAAAGAACTTTGGCCTTCCAACGCTTCAATCGGAACACCAGCAGCGATTTTGCCATGTAGTGGGATTTCCATGACGTCGTTTGCAGCCACCGGCAAATGCACCTGCGCCTTGTTGCTGGCAACCGCGGGGGTGAGCTTGGTGACATTATCGCTACGCACGTTGCCGCCATCGGGCAGTTTCATCACTTCGAGCGCGCGGGCGCGATTGGCAAGACGCCGGATAAAGCCGCGTTCTTCCAAAGCACCAATCAGCCGATGCACACCTGATTTGCTTTTCAAATCCAGCGCTTCCTTCATTTCTTCAAATGAGGGGGAAATACCGCTTTCATCAAGTCGCTGGTTAATGAACACAAGCAGTTCATGCTGTTTGGCTGTGAGCATATTCAGGGTTCCATCATGTTGAACATGAGAAGAACGATTAGAGAACAAATGTGGTTATGTCAAGAACATTTGTGCACTGTCAGCGCGTCGCGGTCAGAACAACCGATGATATTGCACAATCGCACCAGATGGCGTGGCAGGTGCATCTACATCACGGATAATCAGCGCATTGCTGTGCGATAGCGGCGAGACCAACCCGCTATCCCGCGAGGTGAAAGCTGTGATGGCACCGCCTTCGACCCTGGCGCGAAGATATTCTGTCCTGCTTCCGCCCGGAAACAATGTGCTGTCGGCTTTCGCTTCAAAGACTTCGGGTAACGGCGAGAGGCTGCCCGCCATATGGCGGATCAGCGGCAGCAGGAACAGAAAGGCCGTTACGAACGCCGAAGAGGGGTTGCCTGGCAGACCTAACACTATCGTGTTTCCAATCTTTCCCGCCATCACGGGTTTTCCGGGGCGCATCGCGACCTTCCAAAAATCCATATCTGCGCCAATGTTGCGCAGTGCAGCCTGGACCAAATCATGGTCGCCAACCGACGCGCCGCCCGTTGTGACGATAATGTCGGTGGTGGAAGCAAGCGCGCTCAACCTTGTCTCCAGATCGGTGAGCCTGTCGGCAATTATGCCGCCATCCGTGATTTTACATGGCAGATTTGATAGCATCGCGTGCAGCATCGGGCTGTTTGATGATGGTATCTGTGCAGGGCTGCACTCTATACCCGCAGGCAGGAGTTCGTCGCCTGTCGTAACAATCGTTACATGCGGCCAACGGCCAACCTGAACGGTGCCATGGCCAGCCATAGCCGCCAGCGCACACGGTCCAGCCTCCAGCAGAGTGCCTGTCGCGAGAACGGTATCGCCAGACGAAAAATCGCCACCCGCCGTGCGAATATGCATGCCCGGGGCAAGTGCATCCTTCGCCGTCGCCATCAGGGTATCGCCGTCACGCGCAGCGTCCTCCTGAATTAAAATAGTATCCGCGCCAGCGGGAACATGTGCACCCGTAAAGATGCGCACGGCTTGGTTATGGTCCAATACGCCCGGAAAGGGCCGACCTGCGGCGCTTTCACCGACAACCTGCCAAGGGCCGGGAAACGCAGTGGATGATAAAGCGTATCCATCCATTGCCGACAGATCGGCCGCGGGTTGTGTGCGTTTCGCATGGAGCGGGCCGTGCAGATAATGCCGCGCAGCCTTGGTGAGCTCCAGTTCGACAGATGGCAATGGCGAAGCCAGCGCCAACAATCGCGCCTGCGCTTCGGCGACCGATATCATGCGTGCCAATCGCCCGATTTGCCGCCCGTTTTGGACAGCAATCGTATGTCGGAAATCACCATCGATTTATCGAGCGCCTTTGCCATGTCGTACAATGTGAGCAACGCAACGGACACAGCGGTCAAAGCCTCCATCTCGACACCCGTCGGACCATTTAACCGCACACGCGCCTCTGCGCGAATGCCATGGTCTTCAAATTCAAACGCGATGGCAATTTTGGACAGCATGAGCGGGTGGCAAAGCGGTATGAGTTCGCTCGTCTTTTTAGCCGCCATGATACCGGCGATCCGCGCTGTCCCAAGCACATCGCCTTTTTTGATATTACCCGCGCGCACAGCCTCAAGCGCTTCTGCGGACATAGTGATGCGTCCTTCGGCAACGGCCTCTCTGGCGGTGTCCGCTTTGGCAGACACATCGACCATATGTGCCGCGCCATCGGCACCCAGATGCGTTAGATCAGCCATGTCCGGTCAATAACCGTTGCGTGGCAAGTTGAACATCGGCATTCCGCATCAGGCTTTCGCCGACCAGGAAGGTGTTGACCCGAGATGTGGCCATCCGTTGGCAATCGGCATGCGTCGAAATGCCGCTTTCGCACACCAACAATATGTCGGCGGGCACATATTTTGCCAAACGCTCTGTCGTCGCCAAATCGACTTCAAATGTCTTCAAATTGCGGTTGTTCACGCCAACCAATTTCGATTTCAGATGGGTAAGCGCACGGTCCAATTCGGCCTCATCATGGACTTCGACGAGCACATCCAGCCCCTCAGCAAAAGCTGCATCTTCGATTTCGACCATGGCAACATCGTCCAATGCCGCGACGATAATCAGTATGGCATCACCGCCCATTTGCCGCGCTTCGCCGCACTGCCATGGGTCGACCATGAAATCCTTTCGGATGACCGGCAGGTCGCATGCGTTGCGCGCAGCGATGAGATAATCCTCATGCCCCTGAAAATACGGCGCGTCGGTTAAGACGGATAGGCAAGCTGCACCGCCCGCCTGATAGGCCTTTGCATGCGCGGCTGGATCGAAATCTGCGCGGATGAGGCCTTTTGAAGGGCTCGCCTTTTTGATTTCCGCAATCAAGGCAATGCACGATGCGCTTTTGGCGCGCAGCGCCGCTTCGAAGCCACGCGGCGGGGATGGGGCAGGCCAATGCGACACGCCCTTCGGCTTGCGTTCGGCAACTTCCATGCGCTTCGTTGCGCAGATTTCTGCAAGCTTGTCGGCCATCAATATTTCACCCAACAGTTCAGCAACGCATTGGCAAGGCCTTTGTCGATTGCCTCTGCGGCCTCTTCAACCCCATCGGGCATGGTTTCAACTACGCCAGCCACCAACAAAGCCTCCGCGGCATTGAACAATACGGCGTCGCGATAGGCGCCATGTTCGCCCAGCAACAACTTGCGCAACTCAGCCGCATTATGCTGCGCATCGCCGCCGCGAATGGCGTCAACCGGATGCACAGGTAGGCCAGCATCAGCGGCGCGGGTGCGTTGGAAGCGGACACCTTCGGGTTCGACCACGGCGACTTCGTTGCCGCCGGCCAAGCTTAATTCGTCGAGGCCTTCATCGCCCGAAATGATCCGCGAATGTTCGGTGCCAAGGTGATGAAGCGCCTCAGCATACACAGGGACATAGGCAGGCCGTGCAATGCCGATCAGTTGGCGTTTTACGCGTGCCGGGTTGGCAAGCGGGCCTATCAGATTGAAAATCGTGCGTTGCCCGATGCGTTGGCGGATCGGTTGAATCCGCTTCATCGCGGGATGGTGGTTGGCTGCGAACAGAAAGCAAATGCCCAAGTCTTTCAGCGTTTCTTGCGCCATGCGTCCGGCGCGTTCCATGTCGAGGCCAAGGGCCTCAAGCGTATCTGCCGCTCCGGCCTTTGATGACGCTGCGCGATTGCCATGTTTCGCAACAGGAACCTCGCAGGCCGCGACCACGATCGATACGGCGGTGGAAACATTAAGCGTATGATGGCCGTCACCACCCGTGCCACAAACATCAATGGCACCTCCGGGTGCATCAATGGGGATCAGCCGGTTGCGCATGGCTTGCGCAGCGGCGGCAATTTCCACCATCGTCTCGCCGCGCGCAGTGAGCGCAACGAGGAACGCCTGAATTTCATCTTCGGAGGCGCGTGCATCAAGGATGTCGGCAAATGCCTGTGCGGCCTCGTCATGGTCAAACAGATGCTGCGGGTCGGGCAGGGGACCAAAAGGGTTCATGCTCGTTCCTTCACTGCCATACCGGCAACGCGCATAAAATTGGCCAGCATCGCGTGACCATGTTCGGTGGCAATGCTTTCAGGATGGAATTGAACGCTATGGATCGGCAGCGTCGCGTGGCGAAAGCCCATGACATGGCCGTCATCGCTGGTTGCATTCACGACAAGGCTCGGCGGTACGTTTTCGACGATGAGCGAATGATAGCGCGTTGCCTGAAACGGGGACGGCAGGCCTTCAAACAATCCGCTGCCATCATGTGTGACCGGCGACGTTTTGCCGTGCATCAATCCGCCGCGTGCAACGGTGCCGCCGAAATACTGACCAATGGTCTGGTGTCCCAAGCAAACGCCCAGCAATGGTTTTCCAGCCTCTGCGCAAGCCGCGACGAGTTCAAGGCTCACGCCCGCTTCATTCGGTGTTTTCGGCCCGGGCGAAATGAGAAAAGCCTCCGCACCTGACGACAGAGCCTGTCCCGCCGACATTTCATCATTGCGAACGACCTCAACCTCAGCGCCAAGCTCCATCAGATAATGGACGAGGTTCCATGTGAAGCTGTCGTAATTGTCGATAACGAGGATCATGGGCGACGCCCTAGCGGCTTTAACCTGCGGTTGGAAGAGGCACTATTGCGCAAGCAATTTTGCCAGTTCGTCCTTCCAGAATTTGGCCCAACTATGCGTTCCATGACCCTTTGTTTCTTTAGACGCAGGGATGAGGATGAACTTTGTCGTTGGCATGCGTTTCAAGGCAGTTTCCGTGATGCCATAATTGGACGGATTGATGAAATCATCAGCCGAGTTAATCCATAATGTCGGGGCCTTGATCGATTCAAGCGTTGGCCAAGGGTTGTAGTTCCGCGATGAATCCAACTGATAGATAATGTCATTTGCATCGTTGCGGGTAACGATCCGCGCGAAGGCTTCATCTGTAAACGCCTCAGCGGTGGCGCGGGTCGGATATTGCGCCTGTAACGCCAACGGATTTGCGCCCGCTAATAGGTTAAGGCTCGCTGCCGTGCGCAGTCCGGATAATGGCGGCGCTGTATAATTACCATTTCTCCAGGTCGGATCAGCTTTGATCGCATCCATCGAAAGCTTGCGCCACATGCGATTTTGCCCAGCGATCTCGACAGGAAGGCATGCAAATGGTGCAAGCTTCTCGACGGCGTCCGGGTAGGTCGCGCCCCACATAAATGCGTGCATGCAGCCCATTGAGGTCCCGATGATTAACTTCAGCTTTTTCACGCCAAGCTTTTCGGTCACCAACCGGTGCTGCGCCGCGATCATGTCGGCATAGTCATATTTCGGAAATGCCATCCGCAGCCCGTCGCTTGGCTTCGTCGATTTTCCATGGCCGATATTGTCCGGCAAAATGATGAAATATTTGGATGTGTCGAGCACTTGGCCAGGACCGAAAAGCTCTCCCGCAAATTGAGGCTGAAAGAACTGATGCCCCGTGCCGCCGGTGCCATGGAGGATCATCACAGCATTGGTGACGTTGCCTTCTGAATCGCGCGCTGGCGTTCCGAGCGTTGTATAATGAATTTTGACTTCGGGCAGACGCTCGCCATTGCCAAAGGTAAAGTTCGCGAAGACCGCGTCAGCCTCTGCGGGGGACGCAATTTCAGCTTGGGCCGGAGTATGAATTGCCGACAATAATGCCAGTGAAGCTATCAGAAATTTACGCATGGATACTAGCTAACGACCTTTACGTGCGCGTCAAGCTACTGTCCGAATTTTGCTTCACACGCGACACGAAAAGCCTCACGCGCAGCCGCAATCAGCGCCCCGGCTTTTGCCTCGCACTCGCGCTGTTCATATTCGGGGTTGCTGTCCGCCACGATACCGGCGCCAGCTTGTACATGAAGGACACCGTCTTTGACGATGCCAGTGCGTAAAACGATGCAGCTATCCATATCGCCATTGGGCGAGAAATATCCAACGCCGCCCGCATAAGCTCCACGGGTTTCGGGTTCGAGTTCGGCAATGATTTCGCACGCACGGACTTTCGGTGCGCCACTGACAGTGCCAGCGGGAAAGCCTGCGAACAAAGCATCGATGGCGTCTTTATCTTCAGCAAGCTCCCCAACAACGTTGGAAACGATGTGCATAACATGGCTGTAAAATTCGACCATATAGCTGTCGGTTACGGTGACGCTGCCACCTTTGGTCACCCGGCCAACATCGTTTCGGCCCAAGTCCAACAGCATCAGATGCTCAGCACGTTCTTTGGGGTCAGCCAATAATGAGGCACGGTTTTCAGCGTCTTCGATGCTGCTCTTGCCGCGCGGACGCGTTCCCGCGATTGGCCTGATGGTCACTTCGCCGCCCCGTGCGCGGACCAATATCTCGGGACTGGAACCGATCAGCGCAAAGCCGGGAAGATCAATGAAGTATAGAAAAGGCGATGGATTAATCCGGCGCAATGCGCGGTATAAATGCACAGGCGGCAGATCAAACGGTGCGGTGAAACGCTGGGCAAGCACGACCTGAAATATATCGCCTGCCTCAATATAGTCTTTGGCCGACGCAACCATCTGGGCATAGCGGCCCTCGGGCAACACAGGCGTAAGCTTGAGTTCGTGCTCTTCGGATAAGGACACAGCGCCAGTCGACGGCACTTGCCCAAGGTTCAACAACCGCTCTGTTTCATCGAGGCGCTCATTCGCCAGTGCCACTGCCTGTGCATCATTTAGACCTGCCCAAACTGGCGAGACGAGGAATATTTCGTCTTTAAGCCGGTCGAACACCAATATGACAGTTGGACGGACGAACAGCATGTCCGGCAGCTCAAGCGCCGATTGCGCTGCGCGTGGAAGCTTTTCAACGAGACCAATTGTCTCGTAACCAAAATAGCCTACTAAGCAGGCGAGGGCGGGGGGCAGCTCTTCGGGAACATCCATCCGGCAGTCCGCGGCGAGCGCGCGTAACGCATCCAATGTTGGCAAAGGTGAGTGCGCAAAAGCGGTCCTGTCGGTCATCCACTGACTGTTGATTTCGGCGCTATCGCCGGCCGCCCGAAACACCAGATCGGGTGCGATGCCAATCAGGCTATGCCGCCCGCGTGTTTCGCCGCCTTCGACCGATTCCAGAATAAAATCACCACGCTCGGGTACAAACAGCTTCAGCGCAGCTGACACCGGCGTTTCGGTATCAGCAATGCGCTTGCGCCATATGAGTTCCGGTTTAGTTGCCGTCACGGTTGGTGAGGCGAGTGCGCACTTCGGCGATCCCGTCTTCATTCTTTTCAACACCGGCATCTTTCGATGCAGCGACGATCAGCTGTGCGGCATATTCCTGCTGCAATATACCGGAAAGCTCTTGCTTGCGGGCACGAAGCAAGTCCGCATTGCCGCTAGCGTTGCCTTTGATGACGTCGGTCAGGTACACCACATACCATCCACGATCGCCGCCTGCCTGAACAATTTTGGCTGTGCCTTTTTTCATGGCGAACATCAGCGACAATGGCGGCGGGACGGGCTGGCCCTCGCGATAGAGATCCGCGCGCGTGCCGGTCAGCCGTTCAACCTGGGCACCCTGAACATTGGCCGCCGCAAGGGCCGCCTGAAGCGGTTGGCCGCTATCGACCAGCTTGCGCAAACGGTCTGCAGCAGCGCGCGCACCCTTTGCGCCTTCTGAAAGCGCCCATTGTTGCTGAACCAAGGCGCGGACGTCACCAAGTGGTGGCGGCGCGGCTTCATCGAAATCGGCAACGGCGATCATCGCGAATTTCTCGCCGGGTACCAACTCGATCAATTGGGCTTCACCGCTGGTTTCCATTTGGAATG
Source organism: Sphingomonadales bacterium UBA658 (assembly GCA_002299195.1). Taxonomy (GTDB): domain Bacteria; phylum Pseudomonadota; class Alphaproteobacteria; order Sphingomonadales; family Sphingomonadaceae; genus Sphingorhabdus_B. The sequence goes on along the minus strand of DBOA01000128.1, from coordinate 2,877 downwards.
CTGCGGGCAAAATGACCTGCATTTCCGGAATAGGTTTATAGGCGGGGTTGGAGATATCCTGACCCGTCGCCAGCAATTTGGGCGAGGTATTCACGGACAGGCCGTTTTGTTTGGCAATGTCAGCTATCGTCCCGCCATCGGCAAAGGCATCTTCGATTTCCGAAGTCATCTCGGTCAGCATTTCTTCGCTGCGCGTCTGCAATAGTTCTTTTTCAATTTCTGCGCGGGCAGCCGCAAGTGATTTTGCCGCGACATTGTTCACGCTGTCGACGCGTGCAACGGTCCAGCCCAGCTTACCGCGGGCTGGCTTTGCCAATGTACCCTGCTTTGCGGCAAAGACCGCGTCTGCAACCGCAGCGGTGGCGGTGCTGGCAAGGCTGCTTTTGGTGACGTTGGCGGTTGTCGTTACGGACAGACCCAAGCCATTGGCGACGTCGGCCAATGATTTACCTGCCGCGACTTGGCCGATAACCGACTTTGCTGCAGCTTCGGTTGGCACGATCATTTGGCTAATATTGCGGCTTTCCGATGCGGCAAACTTTGCGGCATTGGCTTTATAATAGGCCGCAATGTCTGCTTCCGTCGGTTTTGCGCGGCCTGCAATGATAGTCTTGTCAAAAATCGCGTAACTGATTGCGCGCTTTTCAGGGATCGTGAATTTTACCGCGTTATCGGAATAGAATTTGGCGAGTGCAGCAGCGCTTGGAGGCGCCTTGGGCAAAAATGCGGTGGCTGGAATCGAAGCGATTTGTCCCGCACGCTGTTCAAGCATCAACGATGCATAAGGCAGAGCCATGCCATCGGGCGCCGCCGGACCGCTTGCCGCAGCTGGCAAGATTTGTTGCGCAAACAAATTCTGTGTCAGATCGTCGCGGATCGCTTTTTCACTGACACCAATTTGTTGGGCAAAGGCGCGAAAGGCGTCTGCGCTAAACTTACCATCAAGCCCCATGGCGCCGGGTATTTTTCGAATTTCCGAATCCACGAGACGCTTGCTGACGGCGACACCATATTCTTCACCAAAGACAGTGATGGCGTAACGGTTGATCAACTGGTCGAGCGTTGAATCCAATCCACCACCCTCGACAAAAACGGCCATATTCAGCGTTGGGTTGTTCTGACGTTCCGCCTTTAAGCGATTATCGAGCGCATCGTTCAGTTCACCCAATGTGATGTTCCGATCACCCACACGCGCAACGTTACCGCCGCTCAAGCCACCAAAATTGCCCGATCCGGACACATCGCCAAGCGCAAAGGCGATGGCAATCATCCCGATGAATAGCAACGCGAAAATCGCGCCGAATTTGGAGTAAATGAGCGAACGAATGGAGGTAATCATGAATTGCAATTTCCTGATGTCACGGCCTGCGCCGATTGTTGCGAGACGCTTTAGGCGGCAAGGCTTTGGCAATCAAGGGATAGACTTGCTCCGATTGTTGAAACCATGCCAGAGCCTTATCAAGATTCGCAAACCCCAATGATAGGATAATGGCATGCGTAAGTTGATTGTCGGAAACTGGAAGATGAACGGCGTGGCAAGCGATTTAGCCGAAATTGCCGCAATCGCAGAGAAATCTCAGAGCTATTCAGCGGTCGATACCGCATTATGTTTGCCAGCAACACTCATCAGCCGTGCGTGTGATATTGCACAACACTTGCCCATTGGCGGCCAGGACTGCCACATGCAGCCATCAGGCGCGCATACCGGATGTGTGTCGGCGGATATGTTGGTCGACGCGGGGGCGTCTTTGACAATCGTCGGACACAGCGAACGCCGCGCTGCGCAGCATGAGCAGGATCACGACGTGCTGGCAAAGGCTGAAGCTGCACACAAGGCGGGCCTGAAAGTCATCATCTGTGTCGGGGAAACGCTGGCTGAGCGGGACGCAGGTAATGCTTTAAATGTTGTTTTGGGACAGGCTGCAGGGTCGTTGCCCCAAAACATATCTGGCGACTGGTTGAGTGTCGCGTATGAGCCCGTCTGGGCCATTGGCACTGGGCGCATTCCTGAAATGGCGGATGTACGGGAAATGCACGGCGCCATTCGTTCCGCACTGGTCGATCGTTATGGTCTGGTGGGCGATGGTGTCCGGATTCTATACGGCGGTTCCATGAACGGAGACAATGCGGCCGAACTTTTGGCTGTGGAAAATGTCGATGGCGGGTTGATTGGCGGCGCAAGTCTGACCTGCGCGAAATTCGAACCCATTTTAGCCGCAGCGCACGCTTTCGGCGAATAGCATTGAAGAACAGCAATGCGCTCGCTATGTGGGCGCAACAACCGGCAGCTTATTGCCTTTATCTATTCGGAATTCATCATGGGCATTTTCCATTTTCTTATCGTCGTTCAGGCTATTGTCGCGGCCTCGCTTGTTGGCGTTATCTTGATGCAGCGGTCTGAAGGCGGCGGATTGGGAATGGGCGGAAGCCCATCGGGATTGATGTCCGCACGTGGTGCAGCCGACTTTCTGACCCGTATGACCACCATATTGGCGACCGTGTTTATTATCCTTTCGATTTCCTTGGCTTTCGTTGCTGCGCAAAAAGGTGGCACGGGCGAAATCGATAGCAGCCTTGAACGTACCGAAGTGCCTGCGGCTCCAACCGCTCCTGCGACGACTGCGCCAGCAGTTCCAGCTTCGGCGGCTCCTGCATCGGAAGTTCCGCTCGATAAATAATCGATTCGACACGAAAAAACGTTTTTTACACAGGTTATTTTTCGGTGAACGGATTCGTTCGCTTGTGTTTTACCGCAAACGTGTCTTAAACCTTTTCTCCCATGACACGGTTCATTTTTATCACCGGTGGCGTGGTCTCCTCGCTTGGCAAAGGTCTTATGGCGGCCTCGCTTGCTGCCCTTTTGCAAGCGCGCGGCTA
>DBOA01000100.1 GCA_002299195.1 Sphingomonadales bacterium UBA658 | reverse complement strand
GATTATGACACCAGCGACCGTTTATATTTCGAGCCACTGACGGCCGAAGATGTGCTGGAAATCCTGCATGTTGAGCAGCAGAATGGCACGCTGAAAGGCGTAATCGTCCAATTCGGTGGTCAGACCCCGCTGAACCTCGCAAAGGCGCTTGAGGCAGCTGGCATCCCGATTTTGGGCACATCGCCCGACGCCATCGATCTGGCCGAAGACCGTGAACGCTTTGCCGCGCTTATTAACAAGCTGAAGCTCAAGCAGCCCGAAAACGGCATTGCTCGCAGCCGTGACGAAGCCATTAAGGTTGCCGAGAATATTGGCTACCCCGTGCTGATGCGGCCGTCCTACGTTCTTGGCGGGCGTGCGATGGAAATCGTCGATACGCAGGCGCAGCTGGAAAATTACATCCAAACGGCCGTTATCGTCTCGGGCGACTCGCCGGTATTGATCGACAGCTATTTGCGGGACGCCATTGAGGTGGACGTTGATGCCTTGTGCGATGGCGATGAGGTCGTTGTTGCCGGCATATTGCAGCATATTGAGGAAGCTGGCGTCCACAGCGGCGATTCTGCCTGCACCATCCCGCCGTACAGCCTGCCTGATAACATCATTGCCGAAATCCGCCGCCAGACCGAATTGCTTGCGGTCAACCTGCACGTCCGTGGCCTGATGAACATCCAGTTCGCGGTCAAGGATGGTGAGGTGTACCTGATTGAAGTCAATCCACGGGCCAGCCGGACCGTTCCTTTCGTCGCGAAAGCCATCGGCGCACCCATCGCCAAAATCGCAGCGCGCGTTATGGCGGGGGAAAAGCTCAAGGACTTGCCACCCATCAACCTCGACATCGATTATATCGCGGTCAAGGAAGCGGTATTCCCGTTTGATCGCTTCCCCGGTGTTGACCCCGTTCTATCGCCTGAAATGAAATCAACAGGCGAAGTCATGGGTATTGATCGCGATTTTGCGACGGCCTTTGCCAAATCACAAATCGGCGCGCGGATGCCTCCACCGATGGGTGGGAAGCTGTTCGTTTCGGTGAAAGACACGGACAAGCCGGTTATCGTTCCAGCGGTCAAACAAGCGATTGCGTGCGGCTTTACCGTATGCGCAACCGACGGCACGGCAAATTATCTGCGTGAGCAGGGGATAGAGGTCGAGCGCGTGAACAAGGTCGCGCAGGGCCGCCCGCATATCGTCGACAAGATTAAAGATGGTGAAATCCAACTGATTTTCAACACCACCGAAGGTTGGCAGAGCCTGAAAGACAGCGAAGAAATCCGCCGTTCCGCGTTGGTTGGCAAGGTTTCGCAATATACAACAGCCGCAGGAAGCATCGCTGTTGCACAGGCGATTGCGGCACTGCAGCAACGGCAACTTGAAGTTCGGCCACTTCAAGACTATTATTAACACGAGCAGTATCGTTCCCCGACAATTGAACTGCATATCGGATTGATGGTTATCATTTCTCCGGTCGGGATGTTTTTGTGACAAAGGGTTTTGCCTGATGGCGAGTTTTGAGAAATATCCGATGTTGGCTGAAGGCTATGAAAAGCTGACGACCGACTTGAAACGCCTTCGTGATGAGCGGCCATTGATTGTGGAAGCAATTGAGGAAGCGCGCGCGCATGGTGATCTGTCGGAAAATGCCGAATATCACGCTGCCAAGGAACGCCAGGGTCAGGTTGAAGCTGCGATATCAGAGATCGAAGACAAAATTGGCCGCGCGCAAATTATCGATCCGACCACTCTGTCGGGTGACAAGATTGTTTTCGGCGCAACGGTGACGTTGTTGGACGAAGACGACAAGCCTGTGCGTTATCAACTTGTCGGTGAAACCGAAGCCGATGCGAAAGCGGGCCGTATTTCGTACAACTCGCCCTTGGGTCGCGCGCTTATCGGGCGTGTCGCCGACGATGAAGTCGAAGTGACGGTACCATCGGGTGACAAATTTTATCTCGTATCCAAAATCGAGTTCATCTGAACATGCGTTTCGTCATGAAGCGCCGTAATATTTGACATGCAGTTTCCCCGCGGACCTGTCACCAACGCACTGGTCATCATCAATCTGGCAATAGCTGCCATTTTGTTGGTGCCGTCCTTGTGGCAATATGCTGTCGTTGCCGGCGGGCTTTTTCCGGCCCGTTTAAGCGGCGATAGCTCCGCGTTTGCGGACATAACGTTTCTCGCGCCCGCTTTGCTTACGCCGCTTTCGGCCGCATTCCTGCATGGCGGGATCGCGCATGTCATCATGAACATGCTGATGCTTTTGCTCATCGGCAAAATGGTTGAGCGCGTTTTGGGCGGCGGTCTCTTCTTGGCGCTGTATATGGTGTCCGCTTATGCCGCTGCAGCTACTGAATGGCTGGCGGCTTATCTGCAATTGCCGATGTCACTGGATATGATGGCGCCTGCCATCGGCGCAAGCGGCGCGATATCGGGTGTCATTGGGGCGTATCTATTGCTGTTCCCGAACCAGCAGCCAAAGCGTAGGGGGCCGGTTCCTGCAGCGATCGCGCGTCCGCTGCATCTGACTTTCGCGTGGATTGGTCTTAACCTCGCAATGGGCTTTGTCGAACCGGGATTAGGCATCGCTATTGCCATCTGGTCGCATATCGGCGGTTTTGTGATGGGATTAGCTCTGGCCCGGCCATTGTTGCTGTGGCGTTATCGTAACGCCTGAGGCTTTGACGTCACCCTGATGGGGTCAGGGTAACGTCCAATGCGGGATTTACGCGCCGGGTTGCAGCAACTTGTGCAAATGAACGACGACATATTTCATTTCGGCATCATCAACCGTGCGCTGTGCGGCGGCACGCCATGCGTCTTCTGCGCTGGCATAGTCCGGAAACATGCCAACAATGTCGAGTTCTTCTAAATCCGTAAACTTCAACGTCTGTGGGTTTTCAACCCGTCCACCAAAGACGAGGTGCAATTTTGTGTCGGTCACGCTGTTTTCCAATTATTTTTCTTTGGCAGCATCCGTTGCCGCCTGACTCGCGGCCTTTACAGCGAGAGCGGCTTTGCTGACAAGGTCCCTAAATTGCAAACGCAACGCGTCGCCGTTCAGGCCGAGGCTTTCGACCTGATCCTTACCGGCGATCTTCGCAGCTTCAGCCATCTTGCGGGCTTTTTTGTTCAGCTTTTTACCGGCCTTACCCAAAACTTTTGTTTCACGCTCTGTACGTGGCAAAAGTGCGCCGACGATTGCGCCGATCGCGATGCCGCCCAAAACGATAGCCAACGGATTTTTGTCAATGCCGTCGCTTGTTTTGCCCTTGCCCTTTTCATATGCTTCAGATGCCTTTGCACGTGCTGCAGCAGTGGATTGTGTCGTTTTCGCCTTCGCGGTTGCAAGGCTGTCTTTCGCGCTGTCAGCTGCGGTTTTGATGCTGTCGCCAATCATGCTCATGTTTCGTTCCTATATCAATCGCCAACGGGCGTGTTTGTTTTACTCTTTCGCAGGCTTGAAATCCAACGCGAAATCGGACGGCGTGCGGCCACCAATAATGTCGCTGCGCCGACTATGCCGATCAACGGTGCTTTGTCCTTCACCACTTGGACGGCCTCATCTGCAGCCTTTTTTGCCTGCGATTTTTTTAACGCGACCAATTTGCGAACTTGGTTGCGGGGGTTGAGAATGTCCTGAGCAACATCGATGCTGCCCTTAAGCTTACGCCGAAGATTACGTCGTTCTGCATGCGACAATATGACGCTTTCGCGGTCTGTGACGACCGGGTCTTCAGGTAAGATCGTCGACATTCTCTTGCATTTCCGGAAAGTAAACTTTCCTCATCCATTTTCGTGCCAGCGATCCGAAAATGAACGCAACAACGATAAACGTGAAAGTGACAACCAACGTAGCCGCCAGCGGACCGATTAACGGGGCCAAAGTCAGCACCAGCCCCAACACAAACGCGATTGATGCGCCGATGAGTGCAAACGCCGCAATCGCGCCGTAGAGGAACGCAGACCGGAACACGTGTCGCGTGTAATCAAGACGCGAACGGTAATAGTGCATTTCGGCCGTCACCAGCGCGCGCAGATCTTCCATCACCAACGAAACCTGTTCGCTTGCGGTCGCTTCTGCCGGTTTCGGGCTATCCTCCACCAATTCGTCCTGACGTTGATCCATAATTATTGGTTTCACTTATCGGTCAAAAGCGGCCTTTTGCAAAGCCGCTAATGCTGTCTAATTAGGCGTCTTTACCACCTGAGCGAATGAGGCGTGCGAGCACAAAGCCAATAGCTGCTGCAGCGCCAACCGCGACTGCCGGGCTTTTGCGGACAAACTGGCGGGCGTCATCGGCCAAGGCGTCGACATCTTTTGCGTCCATCTTCCCAGCGAAGCCTTCGACCATGTCTGCTGCGCTACGGGCGTAATCGCCATATTGCTTGCCGACATTGTCATCGATGGTCGCAGCGCTGTCGCGGATAAGTTTGCCAATGCTGTCAACGGCTTCTGTCGCGCGGTCTTTGCCTTTTTTAGCCGCGGCGCGTGCGCTGTCCGCTGCTTTGGATTTGAAACCATTCATTTCTGATTTGACCTTTGATGTAACACCGTCGGTTTTGCCTTTAGCAGGCTGCGCTTTTGCCACGGCCCTGGGTGCCGAAGTCGTCGCAGCGGGTTTTGCCGACTTAGTGGCGGATGGCTTGACTGCTGCTGTCTTCGCAGCCGCAGGCTTGGCGGTTGCTCTTTTCACGGGCGCTGGTTTCGCTGCCGCTTTTGGCTTTTCAGTTTCGGCCATGGGAATATGCTCCTATCGGTTAAGTGCGGGCACTCAAATGGGCGCCGCTATATCTTATATTTGCACGGGCGGTGCCTTAGTCAACTATAGCACCATAAAATTACATTTAAAATCCATATGTCTTAGCGTCGTTGCCAAATCATCAACACAACGATAGACGCGCTGACATTGTTCCCATCACGATTTTACTGGAGCTTTCCATGACTGCGATCCTCGACATACATGCCCGCCAAATTTTGGATAGCCGTGGCAACCCTACAGTCGAAGTCGATGTATTGTTGGAAGGCGGTAGTTTTGGCCGCGCAGCCGTTCCATCGGGCGCTTCGACAGGCGCATATGAAGCCGTTGAAAAGCGTGATGGCGACATGTCCAAATATATGGGCAAGGGCGTGCTGCAGGCGATCGAAGCGGTCAATGGCCCGATTTATGAAGCGCTGTTGGAGCTCGACGCGGAAGATCAGGAAAATGTCGATGCGGTGATGATCGACCTGGATGGTACCGACAACAAGTCGAACCTGGGTGCCAATGCTATCTTGGGCGTCAGTTTGGCGGTCGCAAAGGCCGCTGCGGACGCGCGTGGATTGCCGTTATATCGCTATGTTGGCGGCGTGAACGCGCATGTCTTGCCGGTCCCGATGATGAACATCATCAACGGCGGTGAACATGCCGATAACCCGATTGATTTTCAGGAATTCATGGTGATGCCCGTTGGCGCAGGATCGATTTCAGAAGCGGTTCGTTGGGGCTCTGATATTTTTCACACGCTCAAAAAGGGCCTGCACGAAAAGGGTCTGGCGACTTCGGTCGGCGATGAAGGCGGATTTGCACCAAATCTTGCGTCCACGCGTGACGCACTTGATTTCATCATGACGTCAATTGAAAAGGCTGGCTTTAAAGCTGGTGAAGACGTTGTGCTCGCCCTGGATTGCGCCGCGACCGAATTTTTCCGCAACGGCAAATATGAAATTTCGGGCGAAGGTCTCTCGCTTTCTCCGCATGAAATGGCGGATTACCTTGCTGCACTTTGCAAGGATTATCCCATCTGCTCTATTGAGGATGGCATGAGCGAAGACGATTTTGAAGGTTGGAAAGCCATTACCGACAAGATCGGACACGAGGTCCAGTTGGTCGGCGACGATTTGTTCGTCACCAACCCAGAGCGTTTGGCAATGGGCATTGGCAAAGGTCTTGCCAACTCCTTGTTGGTGAAGGTCAATCAGATTGGCACGCTGACGGAAACGCTGGCGGCGGTGTCGATGGCGCACCGTGCTTCTTACACTGCCGTGATGTCACATCGTTCGGGCGAGACGGAAGATACGACCATCGCCGATTTGGCAGTGGCAACAAATTGCGGCCAGATTAAAACCGGAAGCCTTGCGCGGTCCGACCGGTTGGCAAAGTACAACCAGCTCATCCGCATTGAAGAGGAACTGGGTGCGTCGGCGCAATATGCCGGGCAGGGTATTTTCCGCTGACCCCTCCTTTCTTGCCATTTATACGAAAATATGATTCTGTCTGAATATGGTGCGTTCAAACCGAAAGCCTGAATATGTGAAGTCGGTGATTGGGCCAGCGTTGGCGCTTGTCGCTTTGCTTGGTATTGCGTCTTATGCGCTTCTTGGGCCAACCGGAATCATCGCATGGACGGACTATCGGGCGGCGCTGAGTGAGCGTAAAATTGAACTGACAAAGCTACAAAAGGAACGTGATGCTCTGCGGAATCGGCAGTTGCTTCTGGACCGCGATAATGTCGACCCTGACTTGGCCGGCGAATTAATGCGCAAGGAATTGAACGTTGTTGCCCCTGACGAGGTTGTCGTTCCTTTAAAGTGATACATTCTTCGTAGAATGAATAGCTATGCAGTGCATTCCGTTGCGGAAAAGCGCTTTTCACCTCGGTCGATTTTGACTAGGCGACAATGCATGCACATATAAAATTCCACTAAAGGAACTTGTTTTGGCAACCACTCCAGCGAAAAAATCTGTTTCGAAGAAAGCCAGTGTGAGCGAAGACGCCGCGCGGGCCAACCGCGAGCGTCCGACCGAACCAAAGCCATATAAAGCGAGCAAAGAAGAGCTTTTAAAATTCTATCGCGACATGCTGCTGATCCGCCGTTTTGAAGAAAAAGCGGGGCAGTTATATGGTCTGGGTCTAATTGGTGGTTTCTGCCATTTGTACATCGGCCAAGAAGCGGTCGCCATTGGGCTCCAATCCGCGCTGACGCCCGGCAAAGACAGCGTCATCACCGGCTATCGTGACCATGGGCATATGTTGGCATATGGCATTGATCCCAATCTGATCATGGCGGAACTGACTGGCCGAGCGGCGGGCATTTCGCAGGGTAAGGGCGGGTCGATGCATATGTTTTCGACTGAGCATAAATTTTACGGCGGCCATGGCATCGTGGGCGCGCAAGTCTCGCTGGGCGCGGGCCTTGCGTTCGGTCACAAATATTCGAACGATGGTGGGGTGTGCCTCGCATATTTCGGCGACGGTGCGTCCAACCAAGGACAGGTCTACGAAAGCTTTAACATGGCGGAATTGTGGAAGCTTCCGATCATATTTGTCATCGAAAACAACCAATATGCGATGGGCACCAGCGTAAACCGTGCGTCGTCCGAGGACCAATTATACCGCCGCGGGGAAAGCTTCCGTATTCCGGGCATTCAGGTTGACGGTATGGATGTTCTCGCCGTGCGTGGCGCTGCCGAGGTTGCATTAGATTGGGTGCGCAGCGGCAAGGGGCCCGTGTTGCTTGAAATGAAGACATACCGTTATCGCGGCCACTCCATGTCCGATCCGGCGAAGTACAGAAGCCGTGATGAAGTCCAGTCGGTGCGTGATAACAGTGACCCTATTGAGGGATGTAAAACATATCTGGCCGACCTTGGCGTGGGCGAAGACGAGTTGAAGGCCATTGAGAAGGAAATCCGGAAAATCGTGAATGAGTCTGCTGATTTTGCGGAAGCATC
>DBOA01000035.1:25971-33883 GCA_002299195.1 Sphingomonadales bacterium UBA658 | reverse complement strand
CCTATTTGCGTGCCAATCCTGAAGAGGGCCGCAAAGTCATGCAGGAAAATAAGAGTTTCGTGTTTTTCCGTGAACTGACCGGCGCTGGGCCGCTTGGCGCAATGGGCTATCCTGTCGTGGGCGAAGCAAGCGTCGCCGTGGACGTTAAGTTTATCCCGCTGGGTGCGCCACTGTGGCTGTCGATGGACCGTGCCGAACCGAACGGCATTTGGGTTGCCCAGGACACCGGCGGCGCGATCAAGGGCGCAAACCGGATTGATACATTTTGGGGGGCAGGAGACCGAGCACGTGCCATCGCTGGTGGTATGGCGGCACGCGGCGCGGCGCTGATTTTCTTACCCAAGGCGGCAGTCACCCGGCTCGGACTATAAATTCGCCATGGCGCGGCATTTGGACAGCAATGAAAAGGCACTGTGGGGCAAAGTAGTCGCCACGGTCAGCCCGATACATGCAACAAAGCCAAAGGCGCCGCCCGTGGTTGCGGCCGCGTCGGACAAAGCGCTCTTGGCCACGCATCTGAATGCCAAGCCCAAGCCGGTACGTACCGAAGCTGCGAAGATTGTTGCCGCACAACAAAGCAAGATTGCGCCTGTTCCGCACAATCTGGATGGCCATTGGGACCGACGGATCACGCGCGGCAGCATCATGCCCGATGTCAGCGTGGATTTGCATGACGCTTCGTTGTCTGGTGCCTATGCGCGGCTCGATGGCGCGCTTGAACAGGCGATAGCGCAAAGGATGAAGGTCGTCCTTTTGGTGACGGGCAAGCAACGCGCGCATGATCGCGCGAGTGGGCAGGGCAGGGGCGCGATTGCCGCAGTTGTCCGCGATTGGCTGGCGGCGTCACGCCACGCAAGGAGCATCTCTGCTGTCCGCAACGCGCATCCCCGGCATGGCGGGGCAGGCGCGCTGTATATTATTCTGAAAAGCTAGCTGCCAAGTATCCGGATCGCGACGCGCCGGTAGATTTCCGTGAGCGCGGTGAGGTCCGCAATGGCCACTGCCTCGTCCAACTTATGCATTGTTGCGTTGCACAGCCCGAATTCAACGACTGGACAGATTTTCGTCAGGAACCGCGCATCCGAAGTTCCGCCGGTGGTCGATGGTTCGGGCTTTATACCCATAACGCCCTCAACAGCCTCAGAAATGGCCGCCGACAGTTCGCCCGGCGGGGTCAGGAACGCTTCGCCCGAAATCATGGCGGTCAGCTTGCCGCCGCCCTTTTCGACAAGCTCTCGCATCCGCGCCACGAGCGCCTCGCCGCTTTGCAGGTCGTTGAACCGGATCGACAATCTGGCTTCTGCCATTGCCGGAATGACGTTGGTCGCTTTATTGCCGACAGCCAGGTCCGTGACCTCAATATTGCTTGGCTGAAACCAGTCGGTGCCCGCATCCAGCGTAATCGCTTCGATCTCGGACAATATCGCCACGAGCTTGGGGATGGGGTTATCGGCCAAATGTGGATAGGCGACATGGCCCTGCGTTCCTGCAACCGAGATCCACATGTTAACCGAACCACGGCGTCCGATTTTCATCATGTCGCCAAGGCGGTTCACGCTGGTGGGTTCGCCGACAAGGCAGGCATCAGGGATCGTGCCAAGCGCGTGCATATGATCGATTAAAGCGCGGGTGCCGTAAATCGCTGGCCCTTCTTCATCACCCGTAATGATCAGGCTGATTGTCCCTGCGTCAGCCGGTATCTCGTGCAAGGCTGCGACGAATGCGGCGATGCTGCCCTTCATATCCACTGCGCCGCGACCGTGAAGCAAGTCGCCCTTTATCTGCGGAACGAAAGGGTCGCTTGCCCACCCAGCGCCCGGCGGTACGACATCAAGATGCCCGGCAAAGGCGAAGTGACGCCCACCGGATTCACGAATGGCAAACAGATTTTCGACAGGCGCACCATGCGCTGGATTGTCATCGCCACTGCCCGATACAAAACGGTCAACGCGAAAGCCCAACGGCTTCAGCATGTCCTCCAGCGCATCAAATACGGCGCCCTGCGCTGGCGTAACGCTCTCGCAGGATATGAGGCGTTGGGCATAATCAAGGGCAAGGGCGTCAGTCATCTGACCAACGCGTTAAGCATTAATGCCCTTCGAAACAAGTCAGACGTCGGCTTTGCGCAATGCCTTTTAGGTGAAGGTGGCATCGCCTTGAACCGAGCCGACAATCGCAACGCTGCCATCGGCATCGCGGCGGGCAACGAGCAGAACAAATTCGTCGCCTGAGCCTGCAAATTCGCTGAGGTCACGCTTGCGCGCAGATCGCAAACGCGCACGTGGGTCGCCGGTTGCCGCGGTGGCTGGTTGCACGCCTGCCGCGATTTTCTTGGCGCGACGTTCGGCGGCGACAATGGCTTTCAAGCCGCCGTCAAAGCCAGCAAGAATAGTGGCGAACGTTCCCATCGGAACGGCATTGCGCTGCGCAAATTGAAGCGCTGCGGTAAATTCGGTTAAGCGGGTCTTGTTATAGCCTGCACCAAAAACAAGCTTAACGATTGGCGTAAATGGCGCGCGTTACTGTGTTTTCAGGCCTGCATCATGAAGCAGTTCTGCATAATCGGCAGGGTGATTGGCGGCAATCAAGGCAAAGTCGTACGCGCGTCCAATCGCCTGATACAAGGAATCGCGCGTCCGAAGATCGCCATCGCGCGCCTGTTCTGCTCATTGTTGTGCGGTATCCAACCAGTCGGCAAGGCTTGCATTTTCATCGGCTGCTATCGTCTGCAGCGGATAGGGTTCATCGCTTTGTACGTCATCACCCGGCGCTGCGTCGTCAGGCTGCCCCGCCGTCGGGCCGTCTGCCCATAGAGGGACATGTTCCTGTCGCGGCGGCAACGCTGCGCGCGCGTGTTCAACTTCAATCTGCAACGGCCCGCTAATGTCTGCAGGCGCGGTTTCTTTCCAGTTGATGACGCCGTAAATGAAATCGATCGTATCATCGTCTGTCGAATAGGGCAGCAAAATGCCGCGGTACATGAGGACATTACCGCGATCGTTCACAAACTCGGCTTCGAAGCCGATGGGCGCATGGTTGGCAATGATTTGAAGATAATGGTCGGTAATGCGCGACAGCAGAGAGTTTCGGGGAACTTCATCCAGATACGTGATGTCCGCGCTTAAGCCGCATTCGGCGCGCAATTTATCGCCAAGATAGTCAATGGACGGATTTTCGATGCCCGAAGTAAAATCGAGAAGAACGCTGTAGTCTCGGAAATCCGCGACGGCCGATGGATCGAGTTCTTCGATGCTTGGGAAATTTCTGTCGTGGAGCTGCGACGTCCAAAAATTTAACGCGCGGACCTGCATCCGGCGTTCGTCGCGAGATATGAATGGTGGCGGTTCTATTGCTGCGTCTTCGTCCTCAAAGAGGGTATAAGCGGGTAAATCAGCATCAAGGTCTGATCCAAACGGTTCAAATCCGCGCAAATTATCCATCTCTTGGTCCTGTCGATGTCGTCCGCCACATGGGCGGCTCTACATTGCAGTCAGATGGTTAAGATGTTGTGAACCGGGACTTGGGCTATTGAAGGACACGCGCAAGGGCGTTTGACCAACCGGCCAGCCGCGCGTCGCGTGCATGCTTTTCCATATTGGGTATAAAGCGCTGCACGCCGCCGCGCATGACAGCGGCATCCTCAAGCGACTTATAAATTCCGCATCCAACGGCGGCGAGCATTGCGGCGCCAAGTGCCGTCGTTTCGACAAAGGCCGGACGTTCGACAGCTATGGCGAGCATGTCGGCGAGGTCTTGTGCCATCCAGTCATTGGCAACCATGCCACCGTCGATGCGCAATTCCGCCCAATCGGCACCGTCCGCAGCAAATGCAGTTTTCAGGTCATGGGTCTGGTGGGCCATTGCCTCCAGCGCAGCGCGGGCGACATGCGCCTTGGTCGCCGAGAAACTGAGACCGCTGATGCTGGCCCGCGCATCGGGGCGCCAATGCGGCGCGCCAAGGCCGGACAATGCGGGTACAAGATATACGCCGCCATTGTCGGGAACGCTGCGCGCCAGTGCTTCGGTGTCCGCAGCATGCGCAATGAGCCCCAGATCATCGCGCAGCCACTGGACGAGGCTGCCTGCGACAAACACCGATCCTTCCAGTGCGTAATGCCGCTCACCACCCAATTGATATAAGATCGTCGACAGCAGACGGTTGCGCGACTGGCGCAATGTTGTGCCCGTTTGCGTCAGCACAAATGCGCCCGTGCCAAATGTTGCCTTGGTCTGGCCAACGGCAAAGCAGCCTTGGCCGATGGTGGCCGCTTGCTGGTCCCCCGCCATACCCGCAATGCGGATTGGTCCGCCAAAATGTTCCGGCAAAGTCGTGCCAAGATCGCCTGCACAGTCGGTTATTTCGGGCAATATGTCGCGCGGTACACCGAACAGATCGGTAAGTCCGTCGTCCCATCCGCCGCTGCCAATCGCCATCAACGCTGTGCGTGATGCGTTGGTTGCATCGGTGATATGGCCGCCGCCCGTCAGGCGAAATACAAGATAGCTTTCGACCGTACCAACCGCGAGATGCGCGCCGGCATCCTTTAGCTGCGGCCAGTTTTCCAAGGCCCAGCCGATTTTGGAGCCAGAGAAATAGGGATCGAGCAACAGGCCGGTTTTGGCCTGAACAACGGGTTCTTCGCCCTGTTCCTTCAGTGCCGCGCATATGTCTGCGGTGCGGCGGTCCTGCCATACAATCGCAGGGGCAAGCGGCTTGCCCGTGCGCTTGTCCCAGAACACAATGGTCTCGCGCTGGTTGGTGATGCCAATGCTCGCAATGCGGTCCGCACCACCTGCTTTGGCAATGATGGTCTGCGCGCATTCCAGCGTCAGTTTCCAGATTTCCTCGGCATCATGCTCCACAAGGCCAGGCGCCGGATAATGCTGGGTCAGCGGGCGTTGGCAGCTATCCACGGCAGTGCCGTCGGCGGCAAACAGAACGGCGCGGGTCGATGTCGTGCCTTCGTCGATAACAATGATATATTCGCTCATGCCTCAATCGCCGAAAGCCGGCGTCCTTCCTTGCTCCAGATAAACACGGCTCGATTGCCAAAGATGATGCGGTTCACCGTCAAGGCGGTCAACACACAGGTGACAAGGACAATCGCCATGACGTCGATATAATGCAGCCAGCCGATTCCCATATGCTGGTAAAATGTTTCGCCCACATAAAGCGTGTCGGGCACGTACAAAATGAAATTGTGGAACGCATAAAGCGCAACGCCCCAAACCAGTCCGGCAATCGCCGCCCGCGCATCCATATTCCGGAACAGCAGCCCTGTAATGAAAGCCGACAGGATTGGCATTGAGGATAGGCCGTTGAGCTGCTGCAAAAGGTTGATGATGCTTTTTGCGTTTTCATAGACCGGAACGAGCAAAATTGACGTGAACGTCAGGATGATCGACACAATCGCCGCAAGCCGCCAGTGGTTGGCAACCGGGCGGATGAATTTGTCATGAAAATCGACCGCGTATAACGCCACCGAACTGTTCAATATGGCGCTGGTGTGCGCGATCACTGCGGCCATCATCATGGCGGCAAATGCGCCGGACATCCAACCGGGCAATACATGCGCCACAAGTTTTCCATATGCCGCATCGCCCAAGCTGCCAAACAGCTTATAGGCGACGACGCCCGGAATGACGACGATGGCGGGGATGATGAGGATACGGACGGCGGCCGCGGCAAGCACGCCCTTTTGCGCTTCTTTGACGGTCGGTGCGGTCATCGCCTTTTGGGTGATATTCTGATTGGTCGACCAATAGAATATCTGGATGAAAATCATGCCCGTGAACAATGTGTGGAACGGGATGGGGGAATCGATGCTGCCAATCATCGATGTGCGTTCGGCCGGCACAGTGGACAGGTCAAACCCGACCGCAGCGAGCGCCAATATGACCACCAAAAACGCAATCGCCAGCACGCCGATGCCCGAATAAGTGTCCATAACCGCGACTGCACGTAAGCCGCCGGTGATGGTGTAGATGGCCGCGATAATTGCCATCGGTGCGGCAAACCAGATCAGCGACCAATCGACGCCGAACATCGATTTCAAGAACAGACTGCCCGAATAGAGCGCGGCGGGAAGGTAGATCAGTATATTGCCCAGCAGAAACAGCGCCGAAATCACCGTGCGTATGCTGCCGCCCTTGTACCGGCGTTCCAGCAATTCTGTCACCGTGGTGCAATTGTTGCGGTAATAAATCGGCACAAAAACATAGGCCAAAATCAACAGGCCAACGAAACCCGAAATCTCCCACCACGCCAGCAGCAGCATCTGGTTGCCGTTCATACCGACCAGTTGTTCGGTCGACAGGTTGGTCAGCGTAATCGACCCTGCGACAAACAGCCATGTGAGCCCGCCACCTGCAAGGAACACCTCTTTGGTGGAACCTGCGTCCTGCGCGCGCTGGGCACCTTTGCCGAGCACTTTCCAGTAAGTAAGGATGGCGATGAGCATGGTGAGCGAGACAAATATGCCGATTTGCGCCGCGCTGTTGGTTGTCTCGAACATCCGCCCCCCGATGATTTTCGTTGCAAAGCTGTGCTTTTGCTTTTTTGATAATATGCCGGTTAAACTGCTATATACAAAACACAAAGTAACAAATGGGTCGCGACGGCCAACGGAATTTCTGGGGAGCATGAGTTGGACCATTTGCGATTTGATGCTCCGGACGCGACATTGATATTGGCCTGTGCCAAGGGCGCGCCGCCGTCGGTGATCTATTGGGGCGCAGCATTGCCCGAAAATGTCGATGCGTCGCAGATGGAAAGCCTGTTTTTTCGGCAGGCTATGCACGGCGTCGCAGATGTTGCGCTGCCGCTCTCCTTGGCAATGGAACCCGGTCTAGGCCACCCCATGATGCAAGGCTTTGCTGCGCATCGGGAGGGCAAGGATTGGTGCAGCCTTTTCGAAGTTAGCAAAGTCGAAAGCCGGCCGCATGGCGCGACAATCATATGCCGTGATGAACGCACGCGGCTCGGGCTCGAATATGACATTGATTTTGATCCTGCCACCGGCGTTCTGCGTATCCGCACGGATTTGACCAATTATGGCGCGGCGGCGCTTGATGTCACTGACGTGATAACGGCCTGCCTGCCTGTGCCCGAGCACATGACCGAGATTATCGGATTTACCGGCCGCTGGACTCAGGAATTTACGCAAGATCGGGTGACGCGCAGCGCGGGAACATATTTGCGGGAAAACCGCAGCGGCCGCACCTCGCATTTCAGTTACCCCGCCATGCTATTGGCGACGCCCGGCACGAACGAAACTGCGGGCGAGGCGTATGGTTTTCATTTGGCATGGAGCGGGAACCATCGCTTGCGCGTGGATACGCTGACCGATGGACGCGTGTTGACCAGCCTTGGTGCGCTGCTGTTGCCCGGCGAGGTTCGGCTGGAACCGGGTGAAACATTCGCCAGCCCCGAGATAGTTGCTGCATATAGTGCCGATGGTTTCAGCGCGCTTAGCCGCAAATTCCATGAACATGTTCGAACAAAACTGCTGCGGCCAACGATGCGCGCCAAGCCGCGGCCGGTGCATTATAATACGTGGGAAGCGGTGTATTTCGACCATGATGTCGCAAAGCTGAAAGAACTGGCCACGCGCGCCGCGGACATTGGCGTTGAACGCTTTGTTCTGGATGATGGCTGGTTCGGCGGCAGGCGGCATGACCGCGCCGGGCTTGGCGATTGGACTGTGTCCGCCGATGTGTACCCCGACGGCCTAAAGCCCTTGGTTGATCATGTGACGGCGTTGGGCATGGAATTCGGACTTTGGTTTGAACCCGAAATGGTCAACCCCGACAGCGAGCTATATCGCGCACATACCGATTGGGTGCTGGGTGTGGACGGCGTAGATCACGTGCCGTTCCGGTCGCAACTTGCGCTGGACATCAGCCGGACCGA
>DBOA01000035.1:19300-25573 GCA_002299195.1 Sphingomonadales bacterium UBA658 | reverse complement strand
ATCAAATGGGATATGAACCGCGACCTAAGCCATCCGGGTGGTGCATCGGGCACCGCGAAGGCCTTCGCTCAGGTAACCGCGCTTTACGCGCTGCTGGATCGCGTGCGCACCGCGCATCCCGATGTCGAAATTGAAAGCTGTTCATCGGGCGGCGCGCGCGCCGATATGGGTGTGCTGGCGCATAGTGACCGCGTCTGGACGTCCGACAGCAATGACGCGCTTGACCGGCAATATATCCAACGCGGCGCGAGCTTTTTCCTGCCGCCCGAAGTGATGGGATGTCATGTGGGACCTGCGCGATGCCATGTGAGTGGACGCAGGCTGTCGTTGGACATGCGCGCTGCGATCGCATTGATGGGGCATATGGGGCTTGAACTCAACCTCTTGACCGAACGGCAGGGCGACCTCGACACGCTAAAGTCTGCCATCGCCTTGCATAAGCGCCACCGTGCGTTGCTGCATGATGGCGACTTGGTCCGGATCGATACGGCACCGCAGATCATGGCAACCGGCGTGGTCGCGCGTGACCGGTCCGAAGCGTTCTATTCCGTCGCTTATGTCTTGAGCGATCCGCAGGTTTTACCTGAACGCTTGCGTTTTGCTGGTTTGGACCCGGACCGAAATTATCTGGTAAAGCTGATCTGGCCGACAATCTGGCAGGCCATTAAGGTGCCATCGGCAATCGAGAGGCTTGGGCTAAATCAGGATGGCGCGACGTTGAGCGGTGCCGCGCTAATGCACGGCGGGCTGCAACTGCCGCATGCGCATCCCGAAACCTGTTTGCTGTTTTACGTCGACGCCATCTGACGGGCATCGATAGTTTCGCGGGCTTGCGTTAGGTCGGCGACGAAGTTGCGGCGCTCGCGGGCCGCGGCTTCTGCATCGGGCAGACGTAGCAAATAGCTCGGGTGGATGGTGACCAAAACGGGTACGCCTTCTATGCTCTCCAACATTTTCCCCCTGCTTGTGCTAATGGCCACATTCTTGCCTGTAAGGCTGCGCGCGGCCGTCGCGCCGAGCGCAACGATCAGGTCCGGCTGGACCATCTCAATTTCGCGCTTCAGCCACCAGCGGCAGTGGTTGATCTCCCCCACGTTCGGGCGATCATGAATGCGGCGCTTGCCCTCTTGCTTGAACTTGAAATGTTTGACCGCATTCGTGACATAGGTTTGGGCACCATCAATTCCGGCCTCGCCCAGCGCGGCGTTAAATATCTGTCCTGCGGGGCCAACAAAGGGCTGCCCCTGCATATCTTCCTGATCACCTGGCTGCTCACCAACAAACATTAGCTTTGCGCGCTCAGGCCCTTCGCCAAAAACGATCTGTGTAGCTGGACCAAATAAGGGGCAGCGACGGCACCGCGCAGCCTCTGCCCGCAGCGACTGCAATGTGTCCGCGACGGGCGCGGCGGTCTCTTTTGCGATCATCGCCAACTCGCGATTTCTCGCGGATTGAATGAGTTCGGAAACGAGCGCAGTTTCGGGCATATTGTGCCAATATTTTTTGGGCATTTCTTTCAGCATCGCCTTCACCTTCAGGCGGGCGGGATTGAAGATTGACCCATAATAGGTTTTCCATTGTTCCTCGATGGCATCTTCGGTGGGCGCATCTTCCTTTTGCGCTGCCGGGCCTTCTAACAATTTGTCCTTGTCCCAATGAATGGACAGCTGCGGAGTTAAAATGGACCAGCGCATGCCCGCAAAACGTCGGACAAAGAACGACGCGTTGGTGCGGACGATGTGGTGCTCGGGTTCGAACCACGCGACGAAATGTTCGTCACCATCCTGCTCGATCCTGCGAAAGCGCACGAAGGCGCGCATCTTGTGGATGTCGCGCCGCACGGTTTTGGCCATGACATCAAGTTTGCGCAGTAAGGGGTCGGCGCGGTCGCCCATGTGGCGCTTACCCGCCTTCAGATCGATCAGCAGCTGATACAGCAAGCCAAAACGTTCCGGGTCGGAATGACAGATGACCGAACGCGACAATTCGGTAAAACCCTTTGGAACGCCGATGGGTGCTGCCGCAATATTGCTTTCGGGATTGGCAAACAGGTCCGTGCGTTGTTCGCCGACTTGCCAGACAATATCCGCTGGACGCGCGCCAAGTCGCAACAGGCCGCGGCCTTGTTCCCGCCAGCCGTCGAAATCATCTTCATGTGCCAGCCGCGCGGTGATCACGCAAACAACTCGAGCTGGTGCACCTTTGGTGCAACCGATGCGCGCAGATGCTCCATGTCGGTCAATGCGCCGGGGCTCCAGCCTTCAGCCGTGATGAATGGCCGAATTTTCGCGATGGACACTGTAAGCCTGCCGACATCCTCAAGCCGCAACCGCCGCCAGCGCCGTGCCTTTAATATCGCGTCGACGGCCTTCGTCCCAAGTCCGGGAACTCGCCACAACATGGCCTTTGGCGCACTGTTCACATCCAATGGAAAGTGCGCGCGATGCTTCAGCGCCCACGCGAGTTTCGGATCAATATCGAGCGGCAACATGCCGTCAGCGTCAGCTGCATCGATAACCTCCTGCGGGGCAAAGCCATAGAAACGCAGCAGCCAGTCGGATTGATACAGCCGATGTTCGCGCATCAACGGTGGCCGTTGCAGCGGCAATACGGCGCTGGCGTCGGGGATCGGGCTGAACGCGGAATAATAGACACGGCGCAAACCAAAGCGGTCATAAAGACCGTTTGCGCGCTTTACGATATCGCTGTCGGTCGCGCTGTCCGCACCCACGATCATCTGCGTGGATTGGCCGGCGGGCGCAAAGTTGGGAGCGCTGCGGTATTTCTTTTTCGCATCGCGACCGTCGAGGATGGATTCCTTTAGGCCACCCATTGCCCCTTCAATCCGTTCTTCGGACTTTTCGGGCGCAAGCTTTTGCAGGCCAGCACGCGTCGGCAATTCGACGTTGATTGATAGCCGGTCGGCATGCCGTCCAGCCGCCTCCAACAATTCCGGATCAGCATCGGGAATGGTTTTGAGGTGGATGTAACCGCGAAAGTCATGGTCTTCACGTAAGCTGCGCGCGACCTCGACGATTTGCTCCATTGTGTAGTTGGAACTTTTGATGATCCCTGACGAGAGGAACAATCCCTCAATATAATTCCGTTTATAAAAATTCAGCGTGAGGTCTACGACTTCCTTTGGCGTAAACCGTGCGCGGCGCACATTCGAGCTCTTGCGATTGATGCAATAATGGCAGTCGAAAATACAGCTGTTGGTCAGCAAAATTTTCAGCAGCGAAATGCAGCGGCCATCGGGCGCATAGGCATGGCAAATTCCCATGCCTTCGGTCGATCCAATACCGCTCGATTTGCTGCTAGATCGTTTGGACGTTCCCGAAGACGCGCAGGAAGCGTCATATTTTGCGGCGTCGGCAAGAATCGCGAGCTTTTCTGAAATCTGAAGTTGGGACATATGTTCTATATATGTTCTATATATGCCAGTGTCTATGTGCAATGGTCAAAATTGTTTCTGATCACATTTTTGGTTCGCAGGCTTAGCCGTCGCGCCGTAACTTTCGCTGATGCATGCGGTTTACATCGCGCCTGCCACCACCCATATTCTCATCAAGAAAAGGACAGCCGACATCTCCCGAACCGCCGCCCAACATTGGATAGAGCCGCACGCGCATGGCATTTATGTGAAGCCTGCAGACATGTGGATTGATCCGTCGCGTCCTGCCGAGCGCGCACTTGTCACCCATGGCCATGCGGACCATGCACGCAGCGGTCACGGCGCGGTGTGGGCGACACCTGAAACGCTTGCCATCATGGCGCTGCGATATGGAACCGAAATGGGCACACCAGTGCATTATGGCGAGGGCTTCGAACATGGAGGTGTTAAGATAAGCTTTCACCCCGCGGGCCATGTGCTTGGGTCAGCGCAGATATTGCTTGAACATGCTGGCGAGCGGGTTGTGGTGACCGGCGATTATAAGCGGCGTTTTGATCCGACATGCACCCCGTTTGAACCCGTTGCCTGCGATGCTTTGATTACCGAAGCAACCTTTGGCCTTCCCGTATTCACGCATCCTCCGATTGAGGACGAGATTGCCAAGTTGCTCTCCGCCCGCGAAGCCAATGTTGATGGCTGCATTATCGTGGGTGCTTATGCGTTGGGTAAGGCGCAGAGGGTCATCGCTGAACTGCGTAGGGCGGGTTACGATGCCCCCATTTATATCCATGGCGCGATGCAGAAAATGTGCGAGCTATATGCCGCGCACAATGTGCCGCTGGGCGAACTCATCATGGCAACTGGCCTCGCCAAAGCGGAATTGAAAGGCGCGATTGTTATAGCGCCGCCGTCTGCGATGAATGACCGTTGGGCACAACGCCTGCCGGAACCCATAACCGCCATGGCATCCGGGTGGATGCGGGTGCGGCAGCGCGCACGACAGCGCAATGTCGAACTGCCTTTGGTCATTTCGGACCATGCCGACTGGAACGAATTGACCGATACGCTGCTCGAACTGCGCCCCTCAGAAACCTGGATTACCCATGGCCGCACCGATGCGCTGGGTCGGTGGTGCGAACTGCACCAGTTAAAGGCCCGCGCGCTTGATCTGGTTGGCCGCGAAGACGAGGACGAAGGCTGATGCAAGCTTTTGCCGCGCTCATCGATGGCTTGATCTACACGCGGTCGCGCGATTTGAAGATCCGCCTGATTGCCGATTATCTGCGTATAACACCTGACCCCGATCGCGGCTGGGCTTTGGCGGCACTTGCCGGGACGCTGAACATTGCTACCGTCAAATCGGCGGCCATTCGCGCGATGGCAGAGGAACGTTTCGACCCCATGCTGTTCCGCATGAGCCGCGATTATGTTGGCGATACCGCCGAAACTGTCGCGCTGATGTGGCCAGACAACAGTGGCGGCGATGCCGCGCCCACTGTGTCCGAAGTCATCGATCTGCTGAACAGCACCAGCCGGGCGCGCGCTCCGGTGGTGTTGGCGGAGTTGATGGACCGGCTGGACGCCAATGGCCGCTATGCGCTGCTGAAGCTGGCAACGGGCGGCATGCGGGTGGGCATATCTGCGCGGCTTGCCAAGACCGCTTTCGGACAAGCCTTTGGCGTGTCCGTCGATGATGTCGAAGAGGTGTGGCACGCGCTTCGTCCGCCTTACACCGAGCTTTTTGCGTGGGGCGAAGGGCGGACCGAACGGCCTGATCCCGCCGACAGCGCGTTTTTTCGGCCTTTCATGCTCGCGCATCCGCTTGAGGATGGCAGCGTGCATCTCGATGAATTTGTCGCCGAGTGGAAATGGGACGGCATCCGTATCCAGATTGCATCGACCGGCGGCGAAACCCGGTTGTTCAGCCGCGGCGGCGACGAGGTGACTGGGGCGTTCCCCGAAATAGCGGCGGCGTTCAATAATATCGGCGTGGTCGATGGCGAATTGTTGGTCCGCGGCGACGTGCAGGGCGGCGAGGCCGCCAGCTTCAATGCGCTGCAGCAGCGGCTGGGGCGCAAGAATGTTACGGCAGCCATGCAGGCGGAGTACCCTGTGTTTGTCCGCCTGTACGACATATTGTTCGACGGTGCGGAGGATCTGCGCGGCCAGCCATGGACCGCGCGGCGCGACCGGCTTGAACTGTTTACGGCCAATCTTGACCCCGTGCGGTTTGATTTATCCGCGGTTATTGAAGCGCGCGATTTTGAGCATCTGGCAGAAATTCGTGCCGCTGCGCGTGAGGCGGCGATTGAAGGCGTGATGCTTAAGCGGCGTGATTCGCCCTATCTGGCGGGGCGTAAAGTCGGTTTGTGGTACAAATGGAAACGCGAACCGCTCGTGGCCGACTGCGTGATGATGTATGCGCAGCGGGGGAGTGGAAAACGCTCCTCGTATTATTCCGATTACACCTTTGGCTGCTGGACTGAAGATGGCAATTTGTTGCCAGTTGGAAAGGCCTATTCAGGGTTCAGCGATGACGAACTGAAATGGCTCGACCGCTTTGTCCGCAATAACACCGTCGCTCGTTTCGGCCCGGTCCGTGAAGTGGAAAAATCGCTGGTGCTTGAGGTCGCGTTTGACGCGGTGCACGAATCTAAGCGGCACAAATCAGGCGTGGCCATGCGGTTCCCACGTATCTCGCGCTTACGCATGGACAAACCGGCTGAAGAGGCGGACACCATATCCGCCTTGCGCGCGATGTTCGATTAAAGGAACGCCTTTACGTCGGCCATGAAGCGGTCAAACTGGTCATGGTGCAACCAATGGCCGGCATTTTCATATTCGACGACTTTTGCCGTTGGGAAATGGGCGATGCGGCC
>DBOA01000035.1:1999-18910 GCA_002299195.1 Sphingomonadales bacterium UBA658 | reverse complement strand
GACTGCCAGATTGCGAGCAAATCTTCGCGTGGCATGTCGAATATTGCCCAGATGTTGAGGTAATTGTCGAACTTCCAGCTCCAGCTGCCATCCTCGTTCCGGCTGATGCCGTGCACGGTCAAATGGCGTGCCTGTTCATCGGTCAAATAGCTGTTTTCAGCCTTCATCCGTTCATAAGCTGCTTCAATATTGGGATAGCGTTTCGGGGTACGCCCAGCCGCATTGCGCTTATCGTCAATCCACTGCCGAAAACGATTTTGTATACCAATCGCGTCGCGTTCCGTCTGCATTTTGGGGGAGAGGCCAAGCCCCTCAATATTCACCATCTTGCGGACATTTTCGGGGTAGAGCCCGGCATAGCGCGTGGCGATATTGCCGCCCATCGAGTGCGCAATGATGCTGACGGGGGCAAGGTTCAGCTGGTGGATTAGCTGCGCCAGATCATAGACAAAGGCAGACATTTCGTAATTGCCGTCGGGTGACCACGCGCTGTCGCCATGGCCGCGCAGGTCGGGTGCAATAATGTGCCAATCGTGGCGCAACTCTTCGGCCACCCAGTCCCAGCTGCGCGCATGGTCGCGACCGCCATGGACCAAAAGCAACGGTGGCGCATCGGGATTGCCCCAATCGACGTAGTTCAGCCGAAGGCGCTGCGAAATAAAGCTGTTTGTGATCGGGCCATGTAAAGTCATTCCGCAGCCAGTAATTGTTCGGCACCACCAAGGTCAACCGATACCAACCGACTGATGCCTTGTTCGACCATGGTCACGCCAAATAGCCGGTGCATTCGGCTCATGGTAACGGCGTTGTGCGTGACGATCAGGTAGCGTGTGTCGGTTTCGCGTGTCATCGCCTCCAACAAATCGCAGAAGCGTTCAATGTTCGCATCGTCCAGCGGGGCGTCAACTTCGTCAAGGACGCATATCGGCGCTGGGTTTGTAAGGAACAATCCAAAGATGAGCGCGACCGCCGTCAGTGCCTGCTCTCCGCCCGACAAAAGGGTCAGCGACTGCAGCTTTTTGCCCGGCGGTTGCGCGAATATCTCAAGCCCTGCCTCAAGTGGGTCTTCGCTGTCGATCAATGCCAGATGTGCCTGGCCGCCGTTGAACAGCGTTGCGAAGAGCCGGCGGAAATGTCCATCGACTGCCTCAAATGCCGCCAGCAAGCGCGCTCTGCCCTCGCGATTTAAGCTGCCGATGGAACCCCGCAGGCGGTTAATCGCAAGCGTCAGTTCTTCGCTTTCTGCCGCGCCGGAACCTTGTTGCGCCTCAAGCTCGGCGAGTTCATCAGCCGCGATCAGATTTACCGGCCCAATACGCTCGCGCTCATTCTGCAGCCGGTCAAGCCGTGCGGACTCCACCGACGCATCTTCCATTGCATGTTCATCGAAGCCGAGCTTTTCGGGAAGCACTGGCGGCGGGCATTCGAAACGCTCGCCCGATATCCGGCCCATTTCGACGCGGCGATGTTCCTGATTTTCCGCGCGTGCTTCGGCACCCGCGCGGGCCTCTCTGGCAACCGAGAGCGACTCTGCCGCGGTTGCGAGTTCGTTTTCCAGTTCCCGAAGCGTTTTCTCGCAGGCGCTTTCTGTGACTTGAAGGCCAGTCAGCTTTTCGGCCAGCTGTTCTTTGTCCTCGCGCAGGCTTGCGATCTCGCGTGCCAGAATATCGGGCCGCCCCTCCATCGTCTCCTGCTCAGCAGCAATATCTGCGCTGCGCTTGTTCATGTCGGCGATCCGGCGTTCCGCTTCGCCAGCGCGTTCCTGCCATCCCCGGATTTCGGCAAGCGCGACGGCACGTCGTTCGCGGATTTGTGCAATGCGCTGTTCAAGAGATGACAAATCCGCCTGATTGCGTGCCAGCAGTTCGCGCGCAGCTTCGTTCGCGATGACGAGCTTTTGGACGAGGTCCGAATGATGCGTGCCATCTGGCAACGCGGCACGGGCGGCTTCTGCGGTGCTTTGTTCGGACTTAGCTTCGGCGAGCTCTTGTTCGCTGGCCGCCATACGGTCCAGCAACGCGGCCTTCGCAGATTTAAGCCGGGCTAGCGCATCTTCGGCCTGGTCCACTGCGCGCAAAGCCTGCCGCAATTGCCCTTCGGTTTCGGCGCGCGCTGTGGCGGCCGTCCGAACAGCATCTTGCGCGGCGCCGATAGCATCCGTCATTTGCGCAAGCGTCTCGGCCTGTTCAGCCAACGCCGCTTCTGCGGGCGGTATCAATGCATTTAGCTCGGCCAGTCGGTTTGCCCGGACCAGCACCTCAGCGGTCGTTGCGCCGTCGCCGTCGGTGGCGAAACCATCCCAGCGGCGCAATTGCCCGGAAAGCGTCACCACGCGCTCACCCGGTGTCAGTGCTGCGCCATCATCTTGTTCGACAACCCGCACATGCGAAAGGCGTGCAGCCAGTTCTTGGGGGGCGTCGACATAATGGATCAGAGCATTGTCTGCCAATGCGTCCATCGCGGGCGTCCCGCCCAGCCAACGGCGTCCGGCATCCCCACCAATTGTGGCATCGGCATCATCACCGAGCGCAGCAGCCAATGCGCGCTCGTAGCCCGGCCGAACCTTGATACGGTTAATCGCCTTGTCGCCGTCCCCTTTGGCAAGTGACCGTTCGAGCGCATTTTGCTCGGTCAGCAAACCCGCGATCTCTGCTTTGGCACTTGCAAGGCTGGCCTGTGCGCCATCGCGTGCCGCGATCAATTCGGTTCTGCGCATTTCCGCCGCTTCGCTCGCTTCGGTGTTTTCCTGCAAATGCTTTTGTAAGGTAGCAACGCTGGCTTCTGCCGATTTTTTGGCAGACTCGCATGCCGCGTCATCGCCCAAGGCGTCCCGCTCGCTCGCCATGCGCGCAACGGCGCCTGCTGCCCGTTCGGCACGCATGGTTGCAGCTGCAACGGCGGCGTCGGCCACGCGTAACTCCGCGTCAGCTCTGGCTTGCTCGGCGGCTGCCTTTGCCAAGGCAATTTCGCTTTCGCGCGCCTGACGTTCGACATTTTCAGCTGCGCGCAATAGGGCAGGGCGTTCTTCTTCCTGCGCCTTGATCTGTTCCGATAAAGCCACGCTCTCGCTCTGAAGGTGCGCGAGCGCGTCAGCAGCGTCATGGGTTAATTTGCCCTCACGCGCGCCATCTTCGGCCATGCGAGACGCTTGCGCAGACAAATCCGACTGCCGCTGCAATATCCGTTCCTGCTCACCCGTTAGTTGGACGAGTTTGTTGGAAACGTCATTCGCCGCATCGCGTGCTGCCATTGCAACGGCGCGGGCGTTTGCCAATTGGGTCACGGCGTCCTGTTGCCGCTCGGTTAAAGCACGCTGGGTGGCGGCGGCGCTGTCTACGGCTGCAGTCGCGGCATTGGCCTCAGCACGCGCAGCATCAGCAGCAGCTTTGGCTTCGCGCCAACGCACGAAAATAAGCCGGGCTTCGGCCTGCAATATGTCTTTTGACAAGGTGCGGTAGCGTTCGGCCTGTTTTGCCTGCCGTCGCAATTGCCCCGCGCGGGCATCCATGTCGGCGAGGATCGTTGCCAGCCTTGCAAGGTTGCTTTCTGCCGCGCGCAGCTTTTGTTCGGCGTCTTTGCGCCGCACGTGCAGTCCGGAGATACCAGCCGCTTCCTCCAGCATTTGCCGCCGTTCCTGTGGCTTTGCGGAGATGATCGCGCCAATCCGGCCCTGACTGACGAGCGCAGGCGAATGTGCGCCTGTGGCGGCGTCGGCGAAGATGAGGGCGACATCTTTGGCGCGCACGTCCCTGCCGTTCGAGCGATAGGCCGATCCGGCGCCGCGTTCTATCCGCCGGGTAACTTCCAGTTCCTGATCGCCGTCCGTTCCAGCGTCACCATCATCGCTGCGTTCGGCCAAGATGGTGACTTCGGCAAAG
Source organism: Sphingomonadales bacterium UBA658 (assembly GCA_002299195.1). Classification (GTDB taxonomy): domain Bacteria; phylum Pseudomonadota; class Alphaproteobacteria; order Sphingomonadales; family Sphingomonadaceae; genus Sphingorhabdus_B. Next base: position 15,032 of record DBOA01000035.1, on the reverse strand, counting down.
TCACGTGGTGGGCGGGACGCTGTACCCGCAAAGATCACATCTTCCATGCCAGCGCCGCGCATCGATTTTGCGCTGCTTTCGCCCATGACCCAACGGATCGCTTCCAGCAGGTTGGATTTGCCGCAACCGTTCGGCCCGACGATACCCGTCAGGCCGTTTTCGATCCGCAGTTCGGCTGGCTCGACAAAGCTTTTGAAGCCGACAAGTTTCAGCTTCTTTATCCGCAACGGGCCGCCCCTTTCGCGAATGAGGCGATGTCAGTGCCCCCCCGAGCCATGCTTAGCGCACGCCAGCCTCAATCAGCTTGGTCTTCACCTGGTTCCATGAACTGGCGTCCAGCTTTGCCCCGTTGAGCATGAAGAACGGCGTTCCACTCACGCCGTCATCTTTTGTACCACGCTCTGTGGTCTTGATCAGGCCATCTATGGCGGCTTTGTCCGACAGACATGCCTTGGCTTGGTCTTCGCTAATGCCGCGCGATTTTACGAATTCGATCAGGCCCATTTTCGTGCCCAGCAAGGTTGCAATTTGCTCTGGCGACATTTTCTGCATGGCTTGCTGATCTGCCTCAGTCACCGTGCTGATTTTGCCCAGCCAGCTTGGCTGTTCGGCATAAAGCTGGTCGGTCAGCGGGAAAAATGCCTCAGGACCGCTGCATTGTGCCAGCAGGAAACCGGGAACGTCCTGAATGCCATGCACCAGAAATGGCCGGAATTCCATCGACACGCGGCCGCTGTTGACGATTTCGTGCAGCTCTTCCGATGCCTGCACAGCGAATTGCGCACAACCGGGGCATGTGATTGCGCCATATTCGACCAGCTTCAACGGCGCATCCGGATTGCCCATTTTGTAGCCACCGAATTCGGTTTTGCTAACAACATCGACCCATGCCGTGCCGGCGGGCGCTGCTATCTTAGCGATCGGTTCGCCTTTCGGCGCGCCGGCTGTGTCACCGCCGCTGCAGGCTGCGAGCGCCAAAACCGCTAGTGTTGTCGAAATGAGTGTCTTGATACGCATGGGATATCCTTCAATTTGGGATGTCGAGTTACTTCAATACGGCTTTCAGTTCGGCCGCATTATGGATGTGGTCTTGCAAGACGCCGTTGACCATGAATGACGGTGTGCCACGCACGCCCAGCGCGGCTCCGGCTTCGGTCATATCGATGACCGCATTCAGTGTCGCCTTGTCCGCCAGACAGACTTTCGCCTGTGCTGGCGTAATGCCGCGCTGTTGCATGATTGGCCCAAGCCCGAGTGCGTCAAACGCGCCAATCATGAAACCTGTATAATCTGCGGATTTAAGCTTTGCCTGTATTTCAGCATTGATATTTTTTGTCTTACCCAACCAGATCGATTGGGTTGCGAACAAATGCCGCTGATTACCAAAGAATTTACCCTTGCCACCGCAACGGGCAAGCATAGCGGCGGTCAAGTCAACCGAGTTCAAAACCATATTTCGCACTTCGAAGCTGGCTTTGCCCGTTGCAACCGACTGCGCCTTGAATGCGGGCGCTTCTTTCAATTCGAAATCGGCACAATGGCCGCAGGTGTAGCTGAGATATTCGACAACCTTATTGGGGGCTGCCGGATTGCCCAAAACATGCGCGCCTTTGTCGGTCACCGTAACGGTGGAAAGCCATTTGCTTGGCGCAGGTGCAGCGGCCAGAGTCGCGGAAAGCGACGCAGCACCCAACAAGAGGAAAAACAGGGACTTTTTTGCACGCAACATCGACATAGCCTTAGCCATTGAAACCATGACGTGCATCTGGAATCACTCGCTGCCTTTGGCAAGGCTTTTTGCAAGGCTTTCGAGCACAGCAAACAGTTCAGGATCACCGATTTCGCGCAGAGATTCGCCCAGTTCCATCGGTATAGGCTTTAGCGAAGGCGGCGCTACCGGCTGCCGTGCGGGTGGCTTTGCCACTGGCCCTTGGCGGACCTTCACCCGCGCGACCGCGCCATAGCCGAAGAAGCGGTTCACCCGGTCGATAATCTCGGGAAGCACATGCTGGATCATCGTCGCATGCGCGCCTTCAACGGTCAGCTCAAGCGTGCCATCGGATTTTTTGCCAATCGGAAAACGGATCGCCTCTGGCGCAGACACAGCGGCGAAGCGTGCGCCAACAATTTCATCCCAGCGGCTTACGACCGAACTTTGCACAAAGCCAAAGCGCCGGAACGCGGCCCGCCCGATTTCGGGCATGAGTGCGGACACCGCTTTGGCTTCGCCGCCGCGCGGACGCTGAAACGTCTTCGGCGTTACCGGCTTTTTAGGGCCCTTTGGCGCTGTTGGTGGCTTGCCTTTATCCATCACCTAATCCATGCCATTTTACATGCCTGCCGTCCAACAGACTGACCAAAATTCTGGGGATATCGCCGAGCGTCTGCTGGCGCATTATGATATCCATGCCAGAACCTTGCCATGGCGAAAATTGCCGGGGCAGGGTTTCGCGGACCCATATCATGTCTGGTTGTCGGAAATCATGTTGCAGCAGACCACGGTCGCCGCCGTCGGTGCCTATTTCCGCAAATTTACCCAGACGTGGCCCAATTTTGCGGCCCTAGCTGCTGCCGATGATGCTGATGTTATGGCCGCATGGGCCGGGCTTGGCTATTATGCCCGTGCCCGCAATCTGTTAAAATGCGCGCGCGTGGTCGTTTCCGAATATCAGGGGCAATTGCCTTCTTATGAAGCAGATTTGCTAAAGCTGCCCGGCATAGGCCCCTACACAGCAGCGGCGATTGCCGCGATTGCATTTGGGCGGCGCGCGGTGGTGGTCGACGCCAATGTCGAGCGCCTGGTGTCGCGGCTATTTGCGATATCGACGCCGCTGCCGCAGGCAAAGCCAGACATTCGCGAGGCTACCGATAGCATCACGCCAGAACTGAGGGCTGGCGATTTCGCGCAGGCGATGATGGATCTGGGCGCGAGTATTTGCTCGGTACGATCGCCGTCGTGCCTGATTTGCCCCATCCAATCCGCATGTGCCGCCTTTCGTGCAGGCAACCCCGAAATCTATCCCGCAAAACTGCCGAAAAGCGCGAAACCGCATCGGTCGGGGCATGTATATTGGATTGAACGTGATGCGCATGTCTGGCTGCTGCGCCGTGATGATCGCGGCTTGCTTGCGGGCATGCGGGCATTGCCTGATGACGGATGGACAGCGCGCATCGACGGTGACGCAATTGCGCCTGCGGCAGCCAATTGGCAAAAATTGCCAGCGCAGGTTGCGCATATATTCACGCATTTTTCCCTGACCGTAAACATTGCCGTTACGTCATGGCCAGCAGACGCAGACGGCCCGGGTGAGGGCGAATGGTGGCCGCTAAAATCGCTCGACAATGCTGGTCTGCCGACCCTATTCAGAAAAGTGACTGAGGCGGTTTTGAACGCAGGAGAGAGATGATGGACGTACAAGCAACAGGCCAGATCATGTTGGGTCGGCGCGGATTACTCGCATGGGGCGGGCGACTGGCAGGCGCCGGCGCCGTAGGTGCGTTCTTGCCCGGCATGGCTTGGGCGCAGGCTGCGGAAAAATACCCTACGATCAAAGCTGAATTCGACAGCTATGTTTCGTCGGGCAAGCTTCCCGGCGTTTTGGCAACCATTGGCCGTGCGTCTGGTCTGCCAGACGTCATTGCCGTTGGTACGCAAGGACTGGGCGAAAAAACGCCTGTTACCATCGATTCATTATGGCGCGTCTATTCGATGACGAAGCCCATCACGGGCATGGCCGCGATGATTTTGGTTGGCGAAGGCAAGATGAAGCTTGACCAACCGATCTCTGAATTTCTGCCTGAATTCGCCAATATGAAGGTGTTGACCGATCCTGAAAAAAGCATGGATGCGGTTCCGGCCAAGAACCAGATTACGGTTCGCCACTTGTTGACGCATACGGCTGGCCTTGGATATTCCATCATTACTAAGGGGCCGTTGTTGCAGGCCTATCTGGACAACGGCATTACGCCGGGCATCGTCAGCCGCTTTCCTATTCCCGGTCAACCAACCAGCACGCCGACCCCCGATCTGAAGACATTTTCGGAACGGCTTGCCAAATTGCCGTTGGTTGCAGAACCCGGGACCAAATGGAGCTATTCCATCTCGCTCGATTTGTTAGGCCGCGTGATTGAAGTCGCCAGCGGCATGGATTTTGAGGCTTTCCTCAAGACCCGCATTTTCGAGCCGCTGAAAATGAATAGCAGCTATTTCCAAGTGCCAAAGTCGGAAACGCCGCGATTGGTTTCTAACTATGCGCCCGTCAACGGCATCCTGTTCCCAATCGATCCTGCGGCGACGAGCATCTATCTCGACAAACCCGCCTTTGCCTTTGGTGGTGCAGGTGTGGTCTGTTCGGCGCGCGATTACGACCGGTTCCTCAACATGCTTGCCAATTATGGTGAGCTGGACGGCGTGCGGATTATGTCGCCAAAAACTGCTGCGCTCGCAATGTCCGACCTGTTGCCCACTGCCGTATCAACCGACGGCACCTTTGCAGCAGGCGCAGGCTTTGGCGCGGGCGGACGCGTTGGCAAGGGCGCGAACGAAGGTGTTTACGGCTGGGGTGGTGCTGCCGGCACCGTTGCGTTCGTCGATCCAAAGCGCAAGTTGCGCGCGATTTGCATGGCGCAATATATGCCAAGCAACGTCTATCCATTCCACGAGAATTTCGCAAAATGGGTCCTGAAGGACCTTGGCCTGCCAGCCTAATCCGATGATGTCGCCAGGGTTCACGGGCTCACCGCTCGATCGCGCTGACCGCGTACGCAATGATGCAGAAGCCTATGGCGTTTTGCTGGCTGACTGGCGCGCGCGGGTTTTGGGTCTCGATGGCCTTGACCCCCGCGTTAGCGACGCAGGCGGCTTACATTGGCATTCGATGGCTGAATTGGATGGTTCGGAAGAACTAATCTTACTTGGCCTTTCGGATGATAAGCCGCACTTTGTCGCCGTCGTTGAGGCTACCGGAGATGCATTTCGTTCGCCCGCTATCTGGCGCGCCTTGTCCATACTGCCTGCCGAAGATGCCGCAATTTACGGCACCGCGCGCAGCCTGATCGAATGGCACAATAACCATCGCTTTTGCGGGCGTTGCGGACATGCCACAGTGCTTTTCCGTGCAGGCTGGGGCCGCAAATGCGGCAATTGCGCAAAGGAACATTTCCCGCGCACGGACCCTGTGGTCATCATGCTTGCAGAATATGAAGGCAAAGCGCTGGTGGGGCGGCAGTCGCGCTTCCCGCCGGGAAACTACTCGGCGCTCGCTGGCTTTCTGGAGCCCGGCGAAAGCATGGAGGAAGCGGTCCGTCGTGAAATCCATGAAGAGGCCGGCGTCACTTGCGGCGCCGTGCGCTATGTCACCAGCCAACCATGGCCATTTGGTGGGTCGCAACTGATGATGGCATGTATCGCCGATGCGCAAGGCGACGCGCTGGTCCTCGACACCACCGAAATAGAAGACGCCATGTGGGTCACAAAAGAAGAAGCCCGCGCTGCGCTGGAAGGTGCTTCGGACCGCCGTTTCAACGCGCCGCCGCCTTTTGCCATTGCGCATAGCCTTTTGAAATATTGGGTGTCCCAATGACCGGTGCTGCCGTTCCATTGCGCATTGATATTGTATCCGATGTCGTGTGTCCGTGGTGCATCATCGGTTTAAAGCAGGTGGAAAAAGCGCTGACGCTGGTGGGCCGCGATTTGGCCGTTGAAACGCATTGGCACCCGTTTCAACTAAACCCGAATATGCCCCCTGAGGGCGAAGATACTGCCGAACATATTGCCCGCAAATATGGCAGCACCCCCGAACAGAGCCGCGCCAACCGGCAACGGCTGAGTGATATTGGCGATAGCTTGGGTTTCGCGTTCAACTATGGCGAAGGCATGCGCATCTACAATACGTTCAATGCGCACAAGCTGCTGACGATTTTCGGGAGCGAACGTGGCTGGAAAGCACAAACGGATCTGAAAATGGCTTTGTTCAAGGCCTATTTTCAGGACCGCCGCGACGTGAGCGACACCGAAGTCTTGTGTGATATTGCCGAGGCGCAGGGGATGGATCGCGCAGTGGCAGCCGCGTGGATTGCCGACGCGGCGCTGACCGAAAGCGTACGCGCGGAAATGGCGCATTGGATGGACCAGAATATCACCGGCGTCCCCGCGATCATCTTTAATCAAAAATTCATGGTTCCGGGCGCACAAAGCGCCGAGACTTTTGCCGATGTCATCAACAAGGTGTTGGCGAAGCGGCCGGCGGCTTAAACCAGCCCCATCTTCATAAGTTCGCCCAGCATTTTTGGGGACATTTCGTCACGACCATCGGTTTCGACAGAATCGAGATCTGGCGGCGTGTTCGCTTCCTCAAGATAGCGCCAGCCCTGATGCGCCCTTTTCGGGGTTGAACGCACCGCGATCAGGCGCGGTTGCAGCCTGATCCAATGACGACCGGCGCCATTTTCCATAAAGCCCAAAATCGGGCTTCGGCCGATGATGGTATGTGTATGAATCCAGAACAGCGAGCCACCCGCCATTTCCTCAACGCGCTTGGGCAAATAACGCGTCGTCAGGCGCACTTCACCATCCTGCGCATAAGCCGCGAGACGCTCCCGCAAATGTTTCGGGCTTTCCGCGCCGAACGCGATTTTGGTCATGTTAAGAGGCATGGGGGTTATTGGATAACTGCAGTGTTAACCGACAAGGCCGCTGAAGACCGCAAGCCCCAAGAAAATAAGGAAGCCCATGGAATCCGTAATCATGGTTACGAATATCGAACTTGATACAGCAGGGTCCTGATCCAAGCGATCAAGCAGAACCGGTATGGCAACGCCCGACAGACCGGCCAGTGCGATATTGCACAATATCGCCACCGCAATAACGCCGCCCAGCAGCTGATCGCCAAATATGATGCCCGCGCCGAACCCGGCAATCACCGCGATCGTTGCGCCAATGAGCAGGGCGACGCGAATCTCCCGCCAGATCGACCGCATCGTGTTCGATTGCGTGAGCTGATTGGTTGCCAACGCGCGCACCGTAACCGCAAGCGTCTGCGTGCCTGCATTGCCACCGATTGAGGCCACAATCGGCATAAGCACAGCCAAGGCGACCATGGTTTCAATCGCTGCCCCAAATTGCGCGATGATAAAGCTGGCCACCATCGCGGTGCCGAGATTGGCAATCAACCAACGCACGCGTGCTTTATAACTGTCCGAAATAGGCTCGTTAATGTCGCCTTCACCGGCGCCGGACAGGCGCAAAATATCCTCGTCCGCTTCTTCCTGAATGATGTGCACGATGTCATCGGCGGTGATGACGCCGACGAGCCGTCCCGCGCCATCGACAACAGCGGCCGAAATAAGTGCGTATTTCTGGAACCGAAGCGCGACTTCTTCCTGATCCATATCGACGGGAATCAGCGTCTGTTCATGCTTCATAATGTCGCTGACAGGAACCTTGCGCTGGCTGCGCATGATCCAGCTGAGCTTGCACGTACCCACGGGCTTATGCTGCGGGTCGACGACAAACACTTCCCAGAACTCTGTGGTCAACTCATGATGGTCGCGCAGATAGTCGATCAGCTGACCCACGGTCATATGCTCTGGCACCGCCACAAGCTCGCGCTGCATGATGCGGCCAGCGGATTCTTCGGGGTAGGACAGCGCGTCTTCGATGACCGCGCGATCTTCGGGGTCCAGCTCGGCAAGAATGGCCTGCTGGTCCTCTTTCTCCATATCCTCGATGATCGCGACCGCGTCATCGGTATCCAACTGTCCAGCCAGCCCGGCAACTTGCGCTGCGGGCAAGGCGTCAATGATATCCTCGCGGACATAGTCATTGACCTCGGCCAGCACTTCGGCGCTCATCAGCTCGCCCATGCTGATGGCAAGGTCGCCACGCCGTTCAGACGGCGTTAGCTCGAGAAGGTCGGCAATGTCGGCTTCGTGGAGCGGTTCAACAAGCCGGTAGACTTCTTGGGCGTCGCCGGCCTCCATGGCGTCTAGCACGCGGTCGACATAATCGCGGGTCAGACGGTTGTCTTCGTCCAGGGTCTCCAAAATTTCGGTATCGATGGTCAATGGGTCGGCGATATCGCTTGTCATGTGCGGGCCTCCCATTCGTAATTTTGTGCCTGGACGTTGTAATTTCGCCCCTCCTAAGCTTGCAGCGTCAAATTGCAATGATTTTGGCTTTGCACGCGCGCAATGCATCCCCTAGGGCACCGTCAATATTTCCCCAGCCTAAAGGATTATATATATATGGCCGATGAAACGCTTACCCTTTCGCTCGACAACGGCGACGTTGTTATCAAACTTCGCCCCGATCTGGCGCCAAACCATGTTGCCCGTATCAAAGAACTGACTGGCGAAGGCTTTTACGACGGTGTGAAGTTCCACCGCGTGATCCCCGGATTCATGGCGCAGGGCGGTTGCCCGAACGGCACAGGCATGGGCGGTTCGTCCAAGCCAAATCTGGCGCAGGAATTCAACGCTGAACCGCATGTGCGCGGCGTATGCTCCATGGCGCGTACCAATGACCCGAACACGGCCAACAGCCAGTTCTTCATCTGCTTTGATGATGCGACCTTCCTTGACCGTCAATATACGGTCTGGGGCCAAGTCACCAGCGGCATGGAACATATCGATGCTTTGCCAAAGGGTGAGCCACCTGCGAATCCAGGTGTCATCCGCAAGGCGACTGTCGCCTGATATTAAAAACGCGCGGGAAGCCCAGTGGCCGCCCGCGCGTTTTATCCTAGGTCATGACCCTAATATTTTAGGATAAATTATTTACCTTGGGTCTAGCCTTGCGTAGGCTCGGGCGGACGCATTGCTTCCAAGGCAGTTTTCAGTTCAGCCATCGAAATCTTGTCGTCCTTATCGGTATCGATCATCCCGAAATACTGGACCAATGGTCCCTGTGCTTCGTCCTTAGCGATGAAGCCGTCTTTATTTGCATCGAGAAAAGCAAAGATTTGCTCGGGCTGTGGAGTGCCGCCACCGGGAGCGGGCGGCGGGGCGTCTTGCGCCATAACGGCCGGTGACATGATGAATGCCGCCAAGACGACTAATGATTTCTGCATGGATCTTCCTTCGCTTGATGAAACGTCTCTTTGGTCAGCCCAAGCTGAACATTCCCTTTACTACCGTAAAACAATGGCCTGACAACCACGCACGTTCACCATCAAGACGGCAACCAAGATAACCGCCGCGCGCCGATGCCTGATAGGCGGTAAAATTGTCACGACCTAGCTCGGTAGCCCAATAGGGCGTCAGGACGGCATGGGCACTGCCGGTAACGCTGTCTTCGTCCACGCCTGCACCCGGAACAAAAACGCGGCTGACAATGTCGGTGTCTTCCCCGCGCGCCGTGGCGGTGAAGCTGTCATCGCCAAGTGTCGCAAGCGCCTTCATATCGGGCTTCAGCGCCAAAATTTCTGCCGCTGTTGCGTAAACGAACATATTATAGCTGTCGGGGTTGCTGCGCATCGACAGGGGATTTCCGCCCATGGCCTGCATCATTTCGGGGTTATTAACCGGCTCCGTCGGGATTGCAGGTAATGCGACGGCATAACCATCACCTTCGCGCCGCACTTCCAATATGCCAGCTTTGCGCGTCCGGAACGTCACGCGGTCAAGCGCAGGGTTTTGGCTCAGCACGATATGCCCGCTCGCAAGTGTCGCATGGCCGCAGAGGCGTATTTCAACCTCCGGCGTGAACCAGCGCAATTCATAATCGGCGGCGCCCGTTTCGTCGGGCACGTAGAATGCCGTTTCGGCGAAGTTGTTTTCTTCGCCGATCGCCTGCAGCACGGCGTCATCCAGCCAGTGCGTGAGCGGCATGACGGCGGCCTGATTGCCCGTGAACGGCCGCTCGGCAAAGGCGTCGACGTGATAATAAAGCAAATCAGTCATGCATATGCTCGTGATGTTCGATGGTTTCGGATGGGATATAGCCCATTTCGTCTTTGTGGCCTTCGGGGTCGGGGTGGATCAGCACTTCGACGCCGGGGAATTCATCCATCAACGCTTGTTCGACTTCGTCCATGATATGGTGCGCTGCCGCGACGGTCATGTCGGGGTCGACCCAGACGTGGAACTGGCAAAAGTCATGCGCGCCGCTGGAACGGGTGCGCATATCGTGAATGCCGCGCAGTTCAGGGTGGCGCATGGCAACTTCGATGAAGCGCTGGCGCTTTTCCTGCGGCCATTCGCGATCCAGCAATTGGTCCAACGCCAGACGGGCCGCGTTGTAAGCGCCCCACAACAGCCATGCTGCAATCGCGATGCCGAACAATGGGTCGGCACCGCGCACACCCAGCATCGTATCAAGGACGATTGCGACAATAACGGCAATGTTGAGCAACAGGTCGCTTTGATAATGCACATGATCGGCTTGAATCGCGACCGAGCCGGTTTTGCGGACAACATAACGCTGATAGGCAAGCAGCCCGAGCGTTGCCGCAATCGCAATGAGCGAGACCCCAATGCCATATTCCGGATGGGACGTCGTTTCCTGCGAACCGAGCCGCACAATCGCGCGCCATGCAATCAGGATGGCCGACAGTATGACGAGCACAACCTGCACCAAGGCGGACAATGCCTCTGCCTTGCCATGGCCGAAGCGATGGTCGTCATCCGCGGGCATCGCGGCGTAACGGACGCTGAACAGCGTGAGCAGCGAGGCAAGAACGTCAAATCCTGTGTCCGCTAATGACCCAAGCAGCGCAACTGACCCGGTCTCCGCCGCCGCAAACACCTTAAGTGCAAGCAGGAACAGCGCCATCGATACGCTGGCGATGGCCGCACGTTTGGTGAGTTCACCATGCGCGTGGTGATGGTGGCTATGACCAAGGCTCATGTGCGGCCCTTCATGGATACAACATGCCCGTCGTCCAGCCATCGCCGTCGCGTTCATATACCCAACGTTCATGCAGGCGGAATTCGCGGTCTTGCCAGAATTCGATGCGGTGCGGGCTAACCATCCAACCCGACCAATGCGGCGGGCGCGGAACATCTTGGCCTTCAAAGCGGGCTTCTACCGCGGCAAAACGCGCTTCAAATGTCGCGCGGTCTGCCAAGGGACGCGACTGGTCCGAAGCCCATGCGCCCAGCTGCGAATTGCGTGAGCGGGTGGCGAAATAGGCATCGGCGGTCGCGTCGTCGACGGGGTTCGCTTGACCCTCAATCCGGATTTGCCGCCGCAACGATTTCCAGTGAAACAACAGCGCCACCTGTGCATTGTCGGACAATTGCATCGCCTTGCGGCTTTCGAAATTCGTATAAAAAACAAACCCGCCATGGTCGCCAAGGTCGGTGCCGTGGCCTTTCAACAGCACCATGCGGACCGAAGGTTGCCCATCTGCGCCCGTGGTCGCCAATGCCATTGCGTTGGAGTCGTTGATTTCGGTGGTCCGCGCTTCGGCAAACCATGCGTCGAACAGGCTAAAAGGATCAGGTCTTTTCATAGCCCACCGATAGGCTAGACTGATGCGGGTTAAAAGGGGCTAGAAAACAAAATGAACTGGGAAATGATATTCGGTGTCGCAAATGCGTGGGCGCTGCTCGCTTGGGTGGTTTTGGCGCTCGCGCCAAGGCGCGAACGGGTCGTGCCATATGTATTTTTAGCAGGAACAGTGTTGCTCGCCTGCCTTTATGCGGGCCTTATCATTCCGTTGATGGCTGGATGTATATCCGATGGCGGTCCCGCAGGCCGCCCGTCTGCGGACTTCACGACCTTAGCCGGGGTCATGGCACTGTTTGACTCGCCGGGCGGCGCAACGATCGGCTGGGTCCATTATTTGGCGTTCGATTTGTTTGTCGGCATCTGGATTGCGCGAAATGCAGACCACCACAATGTTGCACGCTGGCTTCAGGTGCCCATATTGTTCTTCACGCTGATGGCGGGGCCGATTGGCCTGCTGCTATATCTTCTGCTACGCCAGATTACCGGTAAAAAACAGGATAACGCCCTGCTTCCGAGTTGACTTGGGGCACTGTAATACCAATGTAAGACGGATAAGCAGGGTAAACAGGGACAAGAATGGCTGATCCTTATTCGATATTAGGCGTTTCCAAAGGCGCGGACGAGAAAGCGATTAAATCCGCTTATCGTAAGCTTGCGAAGGAATTGCATCCCGACAAGAACAAGGACAATCCGAAAGCTTCAGAGCGCTTTAGCGAAATTACGCAAGCGTATGATTTGTTATCGGACCCCAAAAAGCGCGGGCAATTTGACCGCGGCGAAATAGACGAAAACGGCCAACCCCGTTTTGCCGGTGGCAACCCCTTTGGCGGCGGCGGATATAGCCAAGGCGGACCGGGTGGTGGCAATTTCGACTTTGGCAGTGGCGGCATTGACCTTGGCGACATTTTTGACGGCCTGTTTGGCGGCGGCGGTGGCCGTCCCGGTGCTGGCCCACGTCCACAGCAAGCGCCGCCACCCAAGGGCGCGAATATTGCGTACGAGCATTTGGTGTCCTTCACCGACGCGGCAACGCTCGCGCCGCAGCGCATTACGCTGGGCGATGGCAAGACCGTTGAGTTCAAACTGCCTGCAGGCCTCGTTGCTGGACAACAGATACGCATTCCGGGGCGTGGTCAGCCGGGGCCTGGCGGCAATGGCGATGCCATGGTTACGCTAAAGCTTGGCAAGCACCCAGATTTGGCGCGCGACGGCGACCATATCCGGATTGACCTGCCGATCTCGATCAAAGAAGCGGTCGATGGTGGCAAGGTGAAGGTTCCAACCGTCGATGGCGCAGTCATGCTGACCGTTCCGCCGCGTACCAATTCCGGGGCCGTTCTGCGGATAAAGGGCAGGGGATTTACAACCAAATCGGGTGGACGCGGTGACCAGTTGGTCACGCTGATGATTCACTTGCCATCGGACCCCGCGGAACTGGCACGTTTGGCGGGTGTCCTGTCGGACAATAATGTCCGGGAAAATCTTGGTGTCTGAAATTTCGCCTCTGTCACCGGAGGCACGGGCACATCTTCCTGCGACGGCACATGCCGATGAAAGCGAAGCGACATGGTTTGCGCACCT
>DBOA01000035.1:1505-1669 GCA_002299195.1 Sphingomonadales bacterium UBA658 | reverse complement strand
GGGCTGACGGGTCAGGTTGTGGAAGTGACCAAGCGTGTCGCCGTCGGTGTGTATAGCGACGGGTTTATTCACGCGGGCAATTTCGCATATCTGTCGTTGGTGTCGCTTTTCGCCTTCTGCGTCGTCGCTGCCGCTATCGCCGGCGCATTGGGACAAACCGAGTC
>DBOA01000035.1:1001-1172 GCA_002299195.1 Sphingomonadales bacterium UBA658 | reverse complement strand
CTAGCCTTGATTGAAGCATTCTTTGTGACTGTCCCGCCAAGTGTCGGCGCCGCGCTTAAAGAACCCATCGAGTCCGCCATGACCGCACGCTCGGGGCCATTGCTATGGCTAAGCGCTGCCGTCAGCCTTTGGACGGCGGCCAGCCTGATCGAAACCTTTCGCGATGTGCTC
>DBOA01000035.1:490-653 GCA_002299195.1 Sphingomonadales bacterium UBA658 | reverse complement strand
CACCCAGCCGTGCGTTCTGGCATTATCGATTGGGTTCGCTCGGCGCGATCATCGCGTCGGTTGTTCTGGCGATGGTCGCTTTTTCGGCGCAGGTTGTGGTGACCGCGGTTGAGGATCTGGTGTACCGATACATTCCCACCGCGCAGATGGTTTCTGGCTATTT
>DBOA01000035.1:0-183 GCA_002299195.1 Sphingomonadales bacterium UBA658 | reverse complement strand
GCGCAGATGGTTTCTGGCTATTTTGCGTGGGGACGCATCATTCCATTCATTACATTATTTGTCGCAATCTATGTCATATTTGCCGGGCTAACCCCGTCCAAATATCGGTCATCCGCATTTCCCAAATGGCCAGGGCCAGCCTTGGTGAGCATGTGGTGGCTTGGCCTCACGGCGCTTTTGCCG